>DATEWL010000120.1:0-2634 GCA_035258025.1 Candidatus Acidiferrum sp.
TCCGTTGGCCATGCCCTTGGCGCTGGTCAGAATATCCGGCGTTACTTCCCATTGTTCGATGCCGAACCATTTTTTGCCGGTACGGCCCCAGCCGGTTTGCACTTCGTCGGAGATGAAGAGGCCGCCGTATTTTTTCACGATATTGAAAACGATTTTGAAATATTCCTTGGGCGGGGTGATAAAACCGCCGACGCCTTGGATGGGTTCGGCGATGAACGCCGCGATGCTGCCGCTAGTGCCGGTCTGGATGAGGTTTTCGACGTCACCGGCGCAAGCGACTTCGCATTCGGGATACTTGAGATGGAGCGGGCAGCGGTAGCAATAAGGGTTGATCGCGTGAGCGATACCGACGCTGATGACCGCTGCTTTGCGATAAGGAGCATGCGCCGTGACTGATTTCATAAGCGAGGAGCCGCCGGAATAGGCGTGGCGGAGGGCGACGATGTCATAACTGCCGGTGGCCATGCGCGCGATCAGGATCGCTGCTTCGTCGGCTTCGCTGCCGGAGCTGGTGAAAAAACTCGACGACAAATTTCCGGGAGTGATTTGCGCGATTTTCTCGGCGAGCGCGACGATCTGCTCGGTTGGATAGAGCGTCGACATGTGCTGGAGCTTGTTGACCTGCGCGTTGATCTTGCTGGTGATTCTTGGGTTGCAGTGGCCCACGGAGACGGTCAGGATGCCGCCGAAGAAATCGAGGTATTTGCGGCCTTCGACGTCCCAGACGTGCTGCATTTCGGCGTGGTCGGCGACGAGGGGTTTCTGATAGTAATTGGTCACCGACGGCCATATGTATTTTTTGTGCTTGGCGACGGCTTCTTCGCTGCGGGACATCGTTGATGGCACGGGCTTTGCGGGCGTGGTCATGGGCGCTTCCTCAAGGGTGTGCTAAGTGCGCTTCGAGTTTACGACGCGGAGAAACATGCGGCAAGCAGTGGCACTCAGGTTAGCCGATAACTGTATGGCCTTTTAGGTTGGGGGCCCACTGGAGAGCGGCGAGGATGTCCTCCTCGGTAAGTTCCGGATAGTCGCTGATGATCTGAGCGTGCGATGCACCGGTTCCCAGCCACTTCAGAATGTCCCACACGGTGATCCGCAAGTTGCGAATGCAGGGCTGTCCGGAACGGAGCCCCGGCGTGATATTGATTCTGGCAAGCGAGCCTTCCACTGTGTCGTTTCCTTGTCTGCTCACCATTGTGACACGAGCGGTAAGAGAGGTGGGAGTAGGCGCGGTGAAATAACCTGCGCTATTCGCACATAACTCTCCAGAGTCATGGCGCATCAAAGGCGAGGAGTTTCAAACGGTTTGTGGCAAATGTGCGCGGAGACGCATAGGAGACAAGTGATGGCCAAGATGAGAGTGGCGGTGGTTACGAAAGCAGGCGCGGATTTTGAGATTCAGGAGCGGGAGATACCTAAGCCCGGGGTTGGCGAGGTGCGGATCAAAGTACAAGCTTGTGGGATTTGTTTCAGCGATCACCTGGTCAAAGACGGTTTGTGGCCTGGAATCGTGTACCCGCGCGTGCCGGGGCACGAGGTAGCAGGCGTTGTGGATGAAGTGGGCGCGGGAGTAACGGAATGGAAGAAAGGTGATCGCGTGGGGACGGGCTGGCACGGAGGCCACGACTTTGTATGCGAATCGTGCCGTCGAGGAGACTTTGGAGCCTGTAAGAGCGGAGCAATCACAGGTATCACACGCGATGGCGGTTATCAGCAATACATGCTGGCGAGGCATGAAGCGGTAGCTCGGATTCCGGACGATCTGGATGCTGCAGAGGCGGGACCTCTTTTCTGTGCCGGCGTTACGACGTTCAATTCGCTACGGCATAGCGGAGCGACAATCGGCGACTTGGTGGGCGTGCAGGGAATCGGCGGGTTGGGACATTTGGGAATTCAGTTCGCTGCGAAAGCTGGGTATCGCGTCGCAGCCATCGGACGCGGACCCGAGAATGCGGCATTGGCAAAGAAACTGGGAGCGTCTGCCTATATTGATACGAATGCGACAAACCCGGCGGAGGAACTGCAAAAGATGGGAGGCGCCAAAGTGATCCTGGCGACGGCGCCAAATGCGAAGGCGATTGCGGGGTTAGTAGGCGGGCTGGGCGTGGACGGAAAATTGCTGATCGTGGGTGCACCATTTGAGCCGATGGAGGTGTCGGTGCTGTCGCTCATTATGGGCAGGAGGGATATTCAAGGATGGCCTGGGGGAACGGCGATGGATTCGGAGGATACGCTGCGATTCTCGTCGCAAGCAGGCGTGAAGGCGATGATCGAAAAGTACCCGCTGGAGAAGGCGAATGAGGCGTTCGCGCGAATGATGAGCGGGAAGGCGCAGTTTCGCGTGGTGCTGACCATGTAAGAAGGATAATCTCAGCGCACAAGCACGAGTTCGGAACTCGGGGACCAGGTTGAGTGCGATGGTGATTCGGGAAGCAAACGCAAACGACAGCGATGCAATTTGGAAAATCCTCGAACCCGTGATTCGTGGCGGAGATACGTACACTTTGCCGGCAGACATGAAGCGCGAAGAGGCGCTTGCCTATTGGAATTCGCCCGGCCACGGAGTGTTCGTCGCGGAAGAAGGCGGGGAAATCGTCGGGACGTATTACTTGCGTGCGAACCAGAAGGGCGGAG
>DATEWL010000121.1:0-7046 GCA_035258025.1 Candidatus Acidiferrum sp.
AAGCCTCTCGGAACCGGCGTCATCACCACCGCGCTAAAAAAAGATCGCGCCTCAGCGGAATCTCTCGCCGCCGTTGTCGCCGCGATGGGCACTTTGAACGCCTCCGCTGCTGCGGCTCTCCAGGAAATCGACGAGAAGGAACAAGCCGCAAAACCGATTCATGCCGTCACCGACGTGACCGGCTTCAGTCTTCTCGGACACGCTCGCGAGATGGCGCTCGGCGATCCAAGTCACGGCCTCGACCCGGTGTCTTTCGAAATCGATCACGCCTCTTTCTCCTATTTTCCAGGCGCCCTCGAAGCTGCCCGCGAGGGCCATCTTTCCGGCGGCCTAAAAAATAATCGTGCCTTCGTCGGCGAGTGCGCGGAATTCGAAGCGAGCGTCCCCACCGAATATCAAGACCTCCTCTTCGATCCACAAACCTCCGGCGGTTTTCTCGTTGCCATCGCCCCGGACCACGCGGATTCCGCCCTCGACGCTTTCGCGCGCCACGCCGTTAACGCCCGCTGCGTCGGCCGCGTCATCCCGAAATCAGCTCCATTGATCAGGGTTCTTTGAAATTGTGAATTTTCTCGACGTATCATCAGGCAGAATGCTGCCGCTCTGTGGAAAGGTATCGTCTAGAAAAACGAATGGACACAATCACTCACGGCATCGCCGGCGCACTGATCGGCAAAGCAGTCTTTCGCGGCGAAGACATGTTCGCGTCCAAGCCCATGAATCGCGCACGGGTCATCACCTGGTCGCTGATGCTCGGCGCCATCTTCCCGGATTCTGACATTCTTCGCGACTGGTTCTCAAATAATCCGATGCTGATTTTGACGTGGCATCGCAGCATTACGCATTCCCTGGTCTGCATGCCGATCTTCGCGCTTCTTCTTGCTGCGCTTACGCGGTGGTTCGCTCGTTGGCGCAAATGGGACGCGCCTTCGTTCGTCGCTTTGACGGGCATCTACGCCATTGGCATTCTCAGCCACATTTTTCTGGATCTGGTCACGAGCTTCGGCACGATGATTTGGTCGCCGCTCCAATGGTCGCGCCCCGCTTGGGATCTAATCTTTATCATCGACTTCACGTTCAGCGCGCTTCTTCTATGCCCGCAAATCCTCGCCTGGGTCTACCGCCAAGCCGCCGGCCTGAAGAATCGCGCCATCATTACGTGGTGCGTGCTCGCGCTCGCTTCGCTTGGCGTCGCGGCTCTGGCGAAAAATATCGGCGCGCCGATTTCTGAACAAACCGCCGTCGCCATTCTAGCTTTGCTGGCGGTATTGTTTCTTCTCCCAGCGCTTGGTGGAAAAGGACTGCGCGTCCGCTACGCCACATGGAACCGCGCAGGCCTCGCCGCGGCGATTCTCTACCTCGCGGCAGCGTTCTATGCTCATCACGCCGCTTTTGAACGCGTGCAAAAATTCGCTTCGCTCTTCCAGCTTCCAGCGGAATCGCTCGGCGCGCTGCCGCTTCCGCCGTCCGTTTGGCACTGGGACGGCCTCGTGAATACGCCGCATGGCGTCTATGAAGTCCGCCTCGATTTGAGCGAACGGCTGGACCTGGCATCCGTTGAGCATCGTTATTATCCCGATGCTCCGTCGAATCAATATATCGAGACAGCCAAGGGTTTGCCCGAAGTGCAAAAAGTTTTGTGGTTTTCGCGCTTTCCCGTGACCCGCTTTCACAAGGAAGGCACCGAAGCCGTTGTGGAAATTTTCGACGCGCGATTTTCATCGATCCGCAGGAATCGCCCTGCATCTTTTACTTACCGCGTAAAAATGGATGAAGCTGGTCAGGTCATTTCCAAAGGATGGGTGCGGGAATAGACGGGAATAAAGCGATCGAGCCGTTGCTCAACTGCCCGGAAGAACAGAACTACTTCGGTTTCGCTGGATGGATCACTACTTGGCGCTCTTCTCCCATGCCCACGCTTTCGGTGCGTACACCGGGGATTTCTTTGAGCGCCAAATGCACGATGCGCCTCTCGCGCGAGGACATGGGATTCAACCGGAACGGCTGATGCGAAGTTTGCACGCGTTCCGCCGCCACGCGCGCCGTCATGCGCAACTCTTCAAAGCGCAAAGCGCGATAACCGCCGCTATCCAGATGAATTTTTTCGTGGTAGGTAGGTTCCAGGCGCAAAGCGCGAAACGCCAGATGCTCAAACGCTTTTAGGACTTCTCCGTTGCGCTCCAGCAAAATTTCTTTGTCCCGCCCGTCGAGATCAGCATTCACTTCCGCCTCACCCGAAGCCTCCGTAGCGGGCGTATCGACCACGTGCACTTTCACCTTCAAGTCCAAGCCGGACACACGCACGATCTCTTCCAGAAACTTTCGCAGAGCTTCTGCGGCCGCTTGCCGGTCGAGCTTGCCTTCCCGGATAAGGTCCTGACCCATGGGCCTCCGTAGAACGTACAATCCTGCTCGCCTGTTTGCGGCATTCCTTCTCAGGCGATTTACTTACTTTTTGCCGCGCGAAATCTGTTTCGCCGCTGCCGGTGCGGGATGCGTTCGGTTCAAATACCACTGCTGTCCGATACCGACCAAGCTACTGGTGAGAATATACAACGCGAGTCCGCTCGAAAACGGGAAAATAATGAAGCTTCCCGCGAACATGATGGGCATGATCTTCATCATTTGTTGCTGCTGCGGATCGGCTGACGTCATCGGCGTCATTTTCGAAACGAGGTACATGGAAACGCCCACTACGACCGGCAAAATGTAATATGGATCTTTGGAAGCCAAGTCCGAGATCCACAGCCAGTGCGCATGACGCAATTCAATCGACCCGCGCAGCGCGCTATTCAATCCGAACCAGATCGGCATTTGCAGAAACATCTGGAAACAACCGCCGACGGGGTTAATCCCCTCGCGGCTGTAAATCGCCATCACTTCCTTGTTCATCTCCTGTTTCTTCGGATCGTTCATCTTGTACTTCTTGTAGCGCTCCTGAATCGCTTTGATTTCAGGAGCGACCCGCTGCATCTTCAAGGTCGTTTTGTAGCTCGAAATTCGCAACGGGAATAGCAGCATGTTGATGAATAGCGTCATAACGATGATGTCCCAACCCCAGTTGGGAATGTATTTGTGCAGCCACTTCAGCCCGTGGAATAGCGGCTCCGCAATGAATTCCAGAAATCCAAAATTCACCAAAGATTGCAGCGGCGGCTTCATTGCCTTCAAGTCGTCGTAATCTTTCGGCCCAACATATACGCGCAACGCCGTCGGCTGCGATGATGTTGCCGCCGCCACCTCCGAAACCGGCTCCTGCTCCTCTTTCCCGTCCTTCTGAACGGTGCGGAACACTTTCCAGTAGCGCGTTTCTATCGAACCTGAAGCAACGCCGTTAACCGGCAGAAATGCCGCCGCAAAATAGCGGTCTTCGATTCCCGCGAAGTCCTTGCCGCCCATCCAAACGCCTGGGCCCCATTTCTCCGGTCCCTCAAGTTTTTTGTAGGGCAGGTCCGTCAGCTTGCCGCCTTCGTTGTAAAACGTAAACGTGGTATCCACCGGCACAGGATTCTGCACCGTCGGATCGCCGAATCCTCCCAGCCACGCCAGTCCTGCTTTGATCGGTGTCCCGTTGAACTTGACGGCCGTCTCCACGCGCACCACGTAGGAATGATCAAATTGAAGAGTCTTTATGACTTCGAGATGCCCATCGCTCCAAGTCAGCTGCACTTCCGCCGGAGCCTGCAGCGGACCGTCCGGAACAGCCCCAACGTGTCCCGGGATGTCTACCTGAGGAGCTCCTGGGTGAGGGATCCCTGCCACGTACAAAGCGGAATTCGCTTGCGACTCCAGTTGCGGGTCGTCCAGCACCACTGCGAATGGCCATCCGCCTACCTGCGCCGCTGCTTCCGGATGTACGACATCTAGTACGCGCTGCGGTTTCGAATCGTCCATGTACTTCTTTAGCTGCCAGCTCTTTACGACTCCGCCGCGGTTCGAAATCTCCACGCGGTAGAGCGCATTTTCCACGACAATCGTGCGCTCTTGCGCGTCGGCCTTTGGCGGCATCGCTGCCGCGTTCGAAGGTGCAATCCCCGTGGCGACTCCCGCGGGTGTCGCGGCGCCGGATTTGCTACCCGATGTCGAAGGAGAAGAAGTAGGCGAACTCGCTGTAGGATTTGTCGCCGCTGGGGATGTTATCGTCGGCCTGTTTGTTTGCGGCAAATTCGCGGGCGGCTTCGGCGCGAAAAACTTGGCCCACAACAAAATCACCGCCATCGAAAGTATCGAGGCGATCAGAATGCGCATCTCTGAAGAAAGTTCTTTTTTCTTTTGCGGCTCGCTCACGAATGAGCCTCTCTGGACGTAACACCGGATCGGCCAGCATCCTGCCCAATTTCACCGGCCCGTACTGCGGTCGCTTCTGTTTTTTCTGGCACCGGGTCGTAACCGAACTTCCGCGACAAAGGATGACACCGCAGCAACCGCTTCAACCCCATCCACGACCCCCGTATCACGCCAAACCGCTCAATCGCTCCATACGCATACATCGAGCACGTCGGCTCAAACCGGCAGCTCCCCGCAAACAAAACCGACAAGTACACCTTATAAATACGTAGGGCCGCCAGCGCCGCTTTCACTGCAGCGGACGGATTCTCCGCTGTCGCAGGTGAGACAGACTCCAGTCTGTCCTTTTCTCTCACGCTATTTTCGCCACTCATACTCATCGGTGTATTCACACGCTCTTCATCAACCGCACCAAATCTGCCGTCAACGCCGCAAACTCCGACCGCGCCACGCTGCTCTTAGGATGAATCACAATGTCCCATCCCGTGGGCATTTCCATGCGATGGCAACGCACAATCTCTCGAATTCGCCGCCGGATGCGATTGCGCACCACCGCCCCGCCCAGCGCCTTTTTAATGCTGAAACCGAAGCGGCTCACCGGCAATTGGTTGGCGCGAAAAAAAGCTGTGAAGTGGGAACTGGATCGGCGCTTCCCGGAGCGGTACACGGCATCAAAATCGCCGCGCCGCACCAGCCGCGCCTCGCGCGGAAAGTCCATGCGCCCGGAGCTACTAGGGCGTGAGGCGATGGCGTCCCTTCTTGCGGCGTGCCGCCAGAACTTTCCGGCCGCCTACTGTCTTCATGCGCGCGCGGAATCCGTGCGTCTTCGCGCGGCGTCGTTTCCGCGGTTGAAATGTGCGCTTTGGCAAAGCAATCCCCCTTTAGTTGCGCGGCCTCACACTCAAGTAGTTGCGGCCGGTTCTTCCCGCAGACACAAAGCGACCGTCAGGCCGTCTGAGCGACAGGTATCGAATTTATTAGTGTAGTCGACCGCTAAGCACAGGGTCAAGAAAACCACACGACGCAGAGAGTCCAGTTGCTCGTCCCAATCACTCGGCATAAGCTACACGCAAATGGCAACCTCCAACGATTGCGATGAGTGCCGCGCGCTCGCCCAAGATCTGAGAGAGGCATATGCGGATGCGTCTAGTGATCAAGCGGTCCGGGACGCTTGGCTCGCCACCCAGAAAATGATCGGAGGGACTGAAGAGGACGCCCAGCGGGCTGAGGAACTGTTAAAAGCCTTACCTCGGGCAGAAAGGTATGACACGCGTATTCCGAATGGGTTATCCCTGGTTAACCCAAAATTGCGCAAAGTTTTCCGAAATATGGCCCTGCACTTTGCCCGCACCGGGCATTCAGTGCGCCTCCCTGACTTCTAGCTCCAGCCTACTCTCTCGGATGGGGAGGCTGCGGGCTTTCCACGGAAACCTGCGCTTCGATTTTCAGTTTTTTTAATATTTGCCGCAAAATTTCCGGGATGGTTGAAGCCGGCGGCAAGTAACTCAAGTTCAGCGTCGCGAGCTTATCCGCGAAGATGAATAAATTTTTCCCCGGTATTTTCTTCCAATAGTCATCGGGGTTCACCGCGGCGCCCGAATCCTTGTCCTTTAGGTACGAACGACGGTCAAATCTTAGTGATTCGCTAATCAGTACTCCTCGAAGATTCCCATCTGTGTCCACTTCGTGCCCGACGACTTGGCCGCGGTATAAATGATCGTCGGACGTAAGAAGATCAGCCATGACCCTTCTTTCCGGCTCTGGTGGCCACATAAAGGGCGTGAGCAGGAAATACCACGGCGAAATATTCGGGAGGAGAAACTTGTTTGCGGCGAATTCGTAGGGTTTGAACTTGTGGAATCGTCCGAAATTCTTGCCCAGCCAGCCAAAGAGTAAAGCCTCCGAGGCCGTGAAGAAATACAACCACACAAGGATTCGAGCCTGACGGTATGCGATTCTGGAGGCCGCGCCCCAAAATTCTTGTTGGTGCTGCGAAAAAAAAGTCTCGCTATAAATCGAAGAAAAAGCGGCTTGATAGTCACTCGTTCTTTGAGCGGCCGAATCAGGAAAAAAGAAGGGATGATTCCCAAACCAGCCGGCGCTTAAGATCACAAGAAAAGTCAGGGCCAACGGAAGTAGCGAGGCAAACGCGCCAAAAGTGAGCTCTTCGCTTCGCGTCCGGTGAAACTTGTCCAGCGGAATGAACAACGAAAACAGGCCCTTGAAAAGAATTCCGGGAACCAGCAGGTAGAAAACCAAACCCGCCGATGCGATGAGCGCTATCATCCCTTTGGGGCCGTGGGGGTTTTACTTGGTTGAGGCTCCGTGGCCGTTGTTTGACGTGATGTGATACTCGTTCCCGAATTCATCGCTCAGAACGTACTCGCCTGTCGTTGCCAGCGCCCGTTTAATCTCCGGGGCATTCTTCTGAATTTTGCTAGCCAGGAGGCCGTCCGGAGTCGCCTCAACGAAGGACTCCGCCAATTTCGAGAGGTTTTCAGTCATGCTTGCGCCCTCCTTTATTATCAATCATCTTCCCCTTTAGAATCGGCCAATTCCGGCGATTCGTCAAGTTTTACTCAAGATGGAATACACTTGGGCGGAACTGCGGGATCTGCCCGCCGCCCATCCCCTCATCACGGCGCAATCTTCAGCTTTCGATACTCGTCGTACGCCGCCAAGTACCTGTCCACATCCTTCCGCAGCAAATAATACGGTGTCGAAAGCCGTATTTTCGAAGGCGCCCCCCCGCGAATCCG
>DATEWL010000122.1:0-3403 GCA_035258025.1 Candidatus Acidiferrum sp.
CGCGAGCCGACTTCGGAAGAAATTGCCAAGCGCATGGACATTCCCGTGTCCAAGGTGCGCAAGATTTTGAAAATTGCGCAGGAGCCGATTTCGCTCGAGACGCCGATTGGCGAAGAAGAAGATTCGCATCTCGGGGATTTCATCGAAGACAAGGCCGTGGTTTCGCCGTCCGACGCGGTGATCAATTTGAATTTGAAGGAGCAGACGTCTTCGGTGTTGAAGACGCTGACGCCGCGCGAGGAAAAAGTTATCAAGATGAGATTTGGTCTGGATGATGGCAGCGAGCATACGCTCGAAGAAGTGGGGCAGTCGTTTGCCGTGACGCGCGAGCGCATCCGGCAAATTGAAGCCAAAGCGCTGCGGAAGTTGCGGCATCCGTCGAGGTCGCGGAAGTTGCGGGCGTTCTTGGAGGGGCCGTCTCGGGATTATTTGTAAAAAGAAGTGAGTAGTGAGCGGTGGGTAGTGAGTAGTTGAGAACCGAAAACGAAATGCCCCGATTTGCTCGGGGCGTTTTTTTTGTTTTGCATCGGAACTCCGGGGGTTCTGGATCTTTACCGAAGCTTCAGGCCGGTAGTTCAATGTATGCCGAGTAAGTTTGTGGCTCGGGGACGGTTTGTCCTTCTTCGCGCAAGCCGTCAAGATGGAACGCAATGGCCTCGCGCATATTTTGCTCGACTTCCTCACGTGTGCGGCCGGTCGAAACACACCGAGGAAGATCGGGACAATAGGCCGAGAATCCAGTTTGCGTCGGCTCGATGACTATCATATATTTTTTCATGGTTTCAATCCCGCCTGCTTCAGGACCCTAACTACCGCAATCGTTCGATCAGCGCTTCCTTGGGTATGCCGTTCCACAAGCTCACCCGCGTCAGCAGGTCATTTAGAGTTCCCTTCGCGAGGACGTCATGATCGGGAACAGTAAGGTTGTGCTCCCCCAGTTCGCTCCGTTTGCGCAGGCGAACATGGCTTCCTTTTTGACGGATTACTTCATACCCGAGCGAAACGAGCAAGCGGATGAGCGAGCGACCACTAATCTGAGGCAGCCGGGGCATGAACGGGCTTCAATTCGGAAACGACGAGGATGTCGATGTCGCTGGCGGGCACGCCGTCTTCAAAATGGAGGGTCACAGCTTCGCGGATGTTTTTGTACAGCTCGTCGACAGTTTTGCCTTGCGTGAAAATATCTTCGCCGATTCCACGCGCACACCAAAAATCGCCATCATTATACACTTCGACTTTTACTAACATGGCCAGATTCTACAACGGCTCAGCTCGCCGAACCACTCCTGCTTTTATTTTGGGACGAAGCCGTCGGATGGGACGCGGGCGAAGCGCGCGGCTAGACGTGTGATCCACACGGCTACGAAGGCGGCGAAAACGAGGACGGCGTAAAGCATTTGGTCGGGATCGGGGCGGTGGTCGGGATGCAGATTGGATTGGACCGCGTAATTGAACGTAAAAAGAAGGAGTATGAGAGCGGCACAGCCGAACCAGGCAAACCAGATGCTGAAGAACTCGAACGTGGCTGCAGACTGGTCCGGAGCGAGCCAGTAGGCTTTGTTGGGGAGATTGATGGCATGCGGCGGCAAACTCTTTAATATGCGCGGGAGGCCGAAGGCGAGGACCGTGGCAATTACCAGGGCACCAACGAAAAATGCGAAGAACATTGGTTTGGTTTGCCAGCCGTTGGGGAGGCCGCGACTGTTGAAGTGAGACGCGAGCTCTTCGGGCAGGCGCGGGTAGCATGAAGAAAAATAGATCGCCGCGAAAATTGCGAGCATGACGAAAATGCTTCTGGGCAATTTGGAATCCTGCACGGAGTCCTCTGCGACCAGCTTACGAGTCCGGTCGAGGGCCGGCAAGCGGCGTGCGGCGCCGTTTGTCATATCGGGAACCACGCAAGTCTCGCTTATTGGTTCGGGCGCAACTGAGGATTGTGAAATGGTTGGCACCTCACGGACGACATCGAGACTGCCGATTGCAAGAACTCGCGAAGGAATTGTTTGTGGCGGGCGCGAAGCATACTAAGATAATGAAACCAGCCGCAAAACAAAAATGAAACCGATACAAAAGATTTTTGCTGTGGTGTTAGTGCTGCTTTTAGCGGCGAGCGTGTTTGGGTTGCTGCACACGGGACAGACCGCCGGAACACCGCCCGCAGGAAGCGTGGCGAACGGCGCTGCGACCGCACAGGCGCCGTTGGTGGATCAATCGCCGCTGCTGACGGCACAGCGCTTGGCGAAAATGCCGAACAGCCCCGAGGAGGAGCCGTTTGCCAAGGAAGCGCTCCGGCTTGCAGACCATCAAATGGATTTGGCCTACGCGGTGGCGGAGCGTGAGGCGGAAGAGCACCCGCCCGCGCTGAGCGCGCAAGCAAAAGAAATTCAAGCGCGATTGAAAAGCGCCGAAGATACGCTCGATGCCGACAATGCGTTAGTGGCGCGGTTGACGGCCGACGATGCGAAGGCTACCGGGGCCAAGAAAGATGCGATGGACGATCAGCTGGTGCTGGCGACGGCCCATCAAGAAGAGCATCAGGATGAAGTGGACGATGCCAAGGCGGACCTGGAGCGCGCAGGGGGCGACCCAAAGAGCCGCATCGAAGCCATGATGCAGGAACATAAGGCGTCTTCGGAGGCTACGGATGCGTTGCGCGTGAACCTCACCGCTGCCGTGGACCAAGCCGGATTGATTCACCGGTTCCAGCAATGGATGACGCTCCATCAAAAACAGTTGGTCTTGTGGCAAGCGAAACAAGCGGCGGAGTCGGCGGCGGCGCTGCTGGCGGCGCGACATAATGAAATCGAAGCACAAATCAACGCCAGAAAAAACAAGTCGGCACAAGCAAATGGACCGGCGAACGCGAGCACACAATCGGCGAACGGCGCGGTTCCATCAAAGCTGGGCAGCGAAGACTCAGCGACGCTGCTCAAAGAGACAAAGAGCCGCTCGGCCCAGCAGAAAGCTTTGGCGTCGTTCGACAAAAGGATAGACGACGAGAAACAGCTCGCCGATAACTATGGGAAGTGGATTCAGGTCGTCGCAGGAAATCAGAAAGCGGTCGTTCATCGCGCTCTGATTGGCTTCATCGTCATTCTTGGTATTTCATTGGTCGGCGTGTTTTTCGAGAGCTGGCTGGAAATGCTGCTTGGAAGGACTTCGCTGGATCGCCGGCAGGTGGAGACTCTGCGCGGGGTGACGCGCGTTTCCGTCCAGGTTCTGGCAGTGCTGCTTATCCTGCTGGTGATTCTCGGGCCGCCGAACCAGTTGGGAACTTTTCTGGGACTTGCTGGCGCGGGGTTAACCGTTGCGCTGAAAGACTTCATCGTGGGCTTTCTCGGCTGGTTTGTGTTGATGGGGAAGAACGGGATCCGGCTTGGCGATTGGGTGGAGATTAACGGTG
>DATEWL010000123.1:0-3358 GCA_035258025.1 Candidatus Acidiferrum sp.
AGCCGAGGGGCAAGCGGCGGTGCGCGTGTTGCAAGCCAAGGCGGAAGCGGACGCGATGCAGTATACCTTGCCGCTCAAGCAGAAGCAGATTGAGCAGACGAAGCTTGAAGCCGAGGCGCGCAAAGAATCGACTTTGCAAAATGCGGAGGCTGCGGCGCAGGCGAAGATCATCGACAGTAAGGCGGAAGTCGAGCGGCAAAGAAATTTGTCGGAGGCGGAAGCCAACAGGATTCGCGTAACTGCCGCCGCCGATGCTGAGCGTATGAAATTTGAAGCCAGCGTGTTGAAGCAGAATCCGATGCTGATTCAGAAGATTATTGCGGAGCGGCTTTCGGACAAGCTGCAAATCATGATGGTGCCGATGGACGGGAAGAACTTTTTTGCGAATGACGTGATGCACTCGGCGTTCTCCGGCGTGACGAATGGAAACAACAACGCGTCGTCGGATGACGCGGCAGATTCGGATGGTACGTCGCCGGCTCCGACAGTTAGTGCGCAGAAACGATCACCGAAGAAGCCGTGAGAGTTTTATTTCAAGATTGCACAGACTGAAGTCTGTGCTACCGGTTCCGCTAGCCAATACCCCTGTGGGTGGCTCGGGACGCTTGCTGGAAAGGAGGAAAGATCATGAGCATGCAGGCAAGCACCGCCGCGCTTCGCCCCATCTGCCAGGAGATTATTCCTCCGCTGGTGATGCGGACTGGGCCACTCGGCTAGCGGTTGGCGATAACCATTTCTTTTGCGGGCGCACCCGTTAGTCCAGTTGCGGAGCTCGAGGCACGAGTTCTTCGGCCGAGTGAAGGAGTTCCATCATGAGACCGCGAATCTTTATCGCTGTTGCTCTGAGTGTCTGTGCATTTTCGGTGTTGAAGCCGGACAGGCGAGTTGCCGCCGAGGCCGAGCAACTAGATCTTCAACAGGATTTTCGCCAGCGCCTCCAGAAACTGGCAGTGCTGTCGCCCGATCCTTGCGGTCCTCATTCTCCACGGGAAAAGGAATGGACGCCTGCAGATAGTGAATTCCGTTTGTTCTCCCGGGCCGCGGATATTGTCACCGAGGCGCTTAACGCGGCCTCCAGCAACGCCAAGTCGCCTAAGGAACGCGCTGCAGCGGCTCTCGGGAAGTTGGAGGAGGCGAGCAGTGAGATCAACGCAGATTGGCCGGAAGACAGCCGCTTTCACTTTCAGATACTGGATATTCCACCGCTGCTGGTTGTGAAGACGGAATTTCGCACCAGTGCAAGGTACTTTGCCTTTGGTGTACCGCATGAGGAAGTTTCTGAGAAAGACCCGCCGGTTTGGCACGAGGTTGGTTCCGATGACGTGTCGTTGGAACAAGAGTCAGCCAGATCTCTGATTGAACTTTTTGAGTTGCACAGTGGTCCTTCGGGAAACGCGAGATTCCTGGCGAGGATTGAGCCTTTTGGTTGCGCAGGCAGCATCGGGGTGGTTTATGACGCCCTCGAGTGGAATCCCGAGGGAATCGGGAGTTTCAAGCAGATCATTCATCAGGGAGGTTCTTTCGGGCTGGACGACAACGTACCGGGATTCCCTCAGATTGGCGAGCTGCGAACGGATAGTTCGCTTATCACCTTGCCGTACTGCTGGTTTTCAGCGATAGACACTTGGGACAATCCAAGCCTGTGCGCTGTAGATACGTATGACTTGTCGGGTGACGTCGTGAAGTTTCAATCGCGCGCTTACAATCGTCCCGACCTTGTCCCGGTCGCGAAAGCCATCGGGTACGCAAGGGAACGCGACTCTGCCGCGGCTCGCGGCTACTGTGCTTCAAGTGAAATTGCGGATCGCCTGGTGCGCGAGCTTCCACCGCACTTCTACGCCGAGGAGATTCAGGTCAATGCCACCGGAAAGGGGAGCGAGCGCGTTGAGCTCGGCGATGGACCGGCTTATTGGTTTGAGGTGGAGGAACGACAAGGTAGTTGGGTTGTCGTGGACTTCGGCGAAGAGCGCACCGAAGACTCTCCGCAAGAGTAGTCCCACCTGGCCGGATGCGTGAACGGTTAACGGCGCGACGTCTTGCCCTGCGTCCCTGGGGCCGCTAGTTCGAGCCCGGGAATTTCGGGCGGGGAGGAAGACCCTTGTAATCTTTTAGGGCTTCGTTCGCCAATTCGATGGCCTTCTCGAGTTGCGGGTCGTGTCCTTCCACAACCAGATCGGGTCTCTGCGGTACGACAAAATCTGGATCGACGCCGTGATTTTCGACCGCCCATGAGCCGCCGTTGGCCCAGGAATAAAAACCCGCGCTTGGAGCGGTGACGAATCCCCCATCACGTAGCGGCGCGCCGCGATTGATGCCGACGAGGCCGCCCCAGGTTCGCGTGCCGACGATTGGGCCAATCTTCTCGAACCGGAAGAGCCAGGGGAACAAATCTCCGCCGGAGCCGGAGAGTTCATTGACAAGCATGACCTTCGGTCCGTAGATGGCGACGGGCGGATAGGGAAAGTCCTTGCCATCGCGATTTGAGATGACGGCGAGGAGCGAGCGCTTGAGTTTTTCGGTGTAAAAATCGGGAATCTGGCCGCCAGCGTTGAAGCGTTCGTCGACGATCATGCCGTCTTTGTCGAGTTGACCGGTGAGCTCTTTGTCGAAGGCGATGATTCCGGGAATGGTGGTGTCTGGGACGTGCATGTAGCCGATGCGGCCGCCGGTGGCTTCGGAGACTTTGCGGCGGTTGGCCTCGACCCAATCGAGATAGCGGAGGTCGTTTTCGTTGGCGATGGGTTTTACGGTGATTTCCCACGCGCCATCAGCGCCGGGCTTGCTGTTGATTTTCAGGGTGACGAGTTTTCCCGCGAGATCCTGGAAGGAGGAATAGACGTCCTGCGTCGAGCGAACTTCCTGGCCGTTTACGGAGATCAAATAGTCGCCAGCTTTTACTTTGAGGCCGGGTTCGGTGAGCGGCGAGCGCGTGTCGTCGTTCCAGTTTTCGCCGGGGTAGATTTTCGCGATGCGGTAGAAGCCGCCATCCGGTTCGTAGTCGGCGCCGAGCATGCCAACGCTGACGCGGGGTTTCTTCGGTTGATCGCCGCCGCCAACATAGGTGTGCGAAGTGCTGAGCTCGGCGATGAGTTCGCCGATCAAGTAATTCAGATCGCTGCGATGGGCTACCCAGGGCAGGAGCGCTTCATAGCGCGCACCGATCTTGTTCCAATCGTGGCCGGTCATGTTGGGGTCCCAGTAGAAATCGCGCTCGAGACGCCAGGCTTCGCGGTAAATCTGCCGCCACTCTTCACGCGGGTCGATCATCACTTGAAGTCCGCTGAGATTGAGCTTGCCGGCGCCGACTTTGGCTTTGCCGGGAACGGCATCGGTGATGCCGAGGACTGGGCCAGCCTTG
>DATEWL010000124.1:0-3795 GCA_035258025.1 Candidatus Acidiferrum sp.
TAGCGGGGGCCCTTGAAGATGGGGCTATGAGCGAAATCACTGCAGCCTCTCCCCGGCGGAGCTCTCGCGTCTTCCACAAAATGCGCATTCTGGCGCAAGGCCGCGCGCACAACGGCAAAAAGTTCCGCGAGACTTGCGAAACCGTGGTGGTCAACGGCCATGGTGGCTTGCTATTCCTGCAGCACGAGATTGACGCGGGCGAAATGCTGGTGATTACTAACCCATTGACGCTGGAAGAACAAGAATGCCGCGTGGTCTACCTGGGTGAACCGGTGGACAAAGGTCAGCGCGTGGGAGTGGAATTTCTTACGCCTGCGCCGCATTTCTGGGGCCTGGAATTCAACGATTCGCCGGCGGAAAACTCTTCAGCCACTCACTGAAACGGGCGGCGCTGCGGCCCGGACAGGCGCCTGGCTCCTGCGCTTCGAAATCCAGCTTCCCAATCTCCACAACAGAAGAATAGCGACGAGCGCGCCGTAGAATAGTGGCTTACGGACGTCGGATTTTACCAGCCAATAATAATGTATGACGCCGAGCACAGCGGAGACATAAATGGCGCGATGAAGTATCTGCCAGCGCTTTCCGCCGAGGCGGCGAATCCATCCCGTCGTGGAAGTAATCGCCAGCGGGATGAGCAAGACGAAAGCCGTGAAGCCAACGGCGATATAGCGGCGCTTGGCGACATCCTTCAGCATGGCGGAAAAGTCGAAAGATTGGTCGGGGCCGATGTAAGTGAGGAAATGCAGGCACGCGTAAAAAAAGGCAAAGAGACCGAGCATGCGCCGGAAACGGATGAGATCGGGCTGCTTGAATAGTTTGCGGAGCGGGGTGATGGCCAGCGTGAAAATAAGAAAGCGTAGAATCCAGTCGCCCGTGGCGTGCTGGAGGAATTCGACAGGATTGGCGCCCAGCCGGTTGTGCAGGGCGCGATCGAGCAATTCGAAAAACGGGACGAGGCAAAGCAGAAATACGAGGACTTTGGTCCATTTGCCGGTGAGGATTCTTCGCACGCGAAGGACTCGCTCAGTAATTTTTCTTCAGGTCCATGCCGGTATACAAGCTGGCAACCTGATCGCCATAACCGTTAAACATGAGCGTGGGGCGCTTGAAGATTTCGCCCAGGCGGCGTTCCTTCGACTGCGTCCAGCGCGGGTGGTCGACATTGGGATTCACATTGGAGTAAAAGCCGTACTCATTGGGAGCGAGGCGATTCCAGGTAGTCGGCGGCATTTTCTCCTGGAAGCGGATCTTCACGATGGACTTGACGCTCTTAAAGCCGTATTTCCAGGGCAGAATCATGCGCACGGGAGCGCCATCCTGATTGGCAAGCGTCTCGCCGTACATGCCGACGCACAGAAGTGCGAGCGGGTTCATGGCTTCATCGAGACGCAGGCCTTCGACGTAGGGAAAATCGATGCCGGCGTATTTCGCCTGGGGCATTTGCCGGGGGTCGAAGTAGCTTTCGAATGCCACAAACTTGGCTTTCGGCCCGGGTTCCACAAGGTTGATGATGTTGCTGAACGAAAATCCAATCCACGGCACGACGATGGACCAGGCTTCGACGCAGCGGTGACGGTAGATGCGTTCTTCGAGCGGCGCGACCTTGAGGATTTCGTCCATGGTGAACTTGCGTGGTCTTGCGACTTCGCCCTCCACGGAGACGGTCCACGGTGAAGTCTTGAAATTTTGCGAGTTCTTAGCGGGGTCGCTCTTGTCCGTGCCGAATTCGTAGAAGTTGTTGTAGTGGGTCACATCTTCAAAAGAGTTCTGCTTTTCGGTGGTGCTGTAGGGGCTTTTCACCAAACTGGTCAATTTCGTCGCGGCGAATGCGATATCCGAAGGCAACGCCAGTTCGAACAAACCTTTCCCCGCGACTGCCGCGGCGCCGGCAATCCCCATGGCCTGGAGGAACTTCCGCCGGTCCAGGTACACGCACCTGGGCGTCACGTCGGCGTAGGTCAAATCTGGGGCTTTGCGGATCAACATCTCTTTCCTCCGAAGGTTCCGTGACGGCTCAGCTTCCCTTTTATCTTACGTAAGTCTAATTGGATTGGATGCAGGAAGTTAACCGAACGAGCTTTCTGCCCTCTCGCAGTAAGAGTCTTCGCATGCGGAAAGGTTACAGACAGGGTCGCGGTGGCAGGTGAGATCAACAACCAGGCTGGTGGCCTCGGAATGATTCGGGGGCGGTTTGGTTTCCCCACCGAGTATGTCAATATCCGAAGCCCCTTAACCAAGGGAACAAGAGAATGGACATGACAGCTCCCGTGGCGAGACGTGTGAGATAGATTCTTCAAGAGGATGGACAGGAGAACCGATGACCAGTGTGACCGTGAACAGCCCAACAGCCAGAAACAACGTAGCAGCCTCCTACGGCGGCGCGTTGGCGATCGTCACGACGCTGTTTTTCATGTGGGGCTCGCTGACATCGTTAAATGATGTGCTGATTCCCCATTTCCAACATGTTTTCCATCTCAAGCTCGCAGTGAGCATGCTGGTTCAGACCGCGTTTTTCTCGGCATACTTCGTGTTCTCGATCCCGTCCGCCAAAATCATCGACTGGATGGGTTATCAGAAAGCAATGGTGGCCGGTCTTCTGACCATGGGTGCTGGGGCATTCCTGTTTGTTCCGGCGGCGAGAATACCTTCGTTCGGACTCTTCCTGACGGCGCTCATCGTGCTTGCAGCAGGAATAACGATTCTTCAAGTCGCCGCAAATCCCTACGTAACGGTTCTCGGCAAGCCGGAAACCGCCTCAAGCCGTCTGAACCTGACGCAGGCGTTCAACTCATTGGGAACTACAATTGCTCCCTGGATCGGTGGCCTGTTTATTTTGAAATCCGCTGCTGCCGCCGTTACGGAAGACCCGGCGCAGCAGGCCGCCTCTGTTATCAAGCCGTATGTTGGACTGGGCATCGCGCTGGCTCTACTGGCGGTGGTGATTGGAAGCTTTAAGCTTCCCAAGATTACATCGGCCGCCCACTCTCTCGGCGAAAAGGTGAACGACTCCATTTGGAAGCACCCCAATCTCAGCTTCGGCGCGATCGCGATATTCCTTTACGTCGGCGGGGAAGTCGCCATTGGAAGCTCCATCGCAAATTACCTCGCTTTGGACAACATCGGCCACCTCGTATCAAGTACCAGCATTCCAGACACCGCGCTTCGCTATCAGGAAGCATTGCGGGCTGCGGCCAAATACATTTCACTCTATTGGGGAGGCGCAATGATTGGCCGCTTCATCGGATCGGCCGTCCTCCAGAAGATAAAAACCAGACCGGTGCTCTCGTTCTGCGCGGTGATGGCGGCACTCCTCGTAACGGTCTCCGTTCTAAGCAATGGCCCATTGGCCATGTGGTCCATTCTCTTGGTCGGCTTGTTCAATTCGATCATGTTCCCGAGCATCTTCACACTGGGTGTTGCGGAACTTGGCCCCCTGACGGGCGACGGCTCCGGAGTCCTGATCATGGCCATCGTCGGGGGCGCGGCGATCCCGTGGGCGGTCGGAAAGATCGGTGATCTTATCAATGCAAAATCTTACGGCGGCGCAATCTGGGGTCAGGGGCTTCACTATGCCTTGATCGTGCCTGCCATCTGCTATCTTTACATTTTATTTTTCGCGCTGAGCGGATCGAAGCCCAATAGCGAGCGATATGCCAAAACGTAGATGTTCGACCCTCCGAGATTTGGCGGCGCCGCGCTTTGCGCCAGTCCGGGTGAAGCTTAGCCGAACGCCAAATGTACTTGTGTCCTTCTGACCGTAAGACTGCGTTAGAATTAAGAACGGCGGAGTGGGTG
>DATEWL010000125.1:0-22871 GCA_035258025.1 Candidatus Acidiferrum sp.
AGCGTTATGGGCGACTGTTTGATCCTGGACGGTCGCGGCGGAAGTCACGAAGATCTCGCCGGCGGCGGAAGAGAGACGGTACGTGAGCTTGGCATGCTGGCCTTCCATGTCACGCAGAGCTCCGGGGTTGGAAACCTTCCAGGTGCGATGATCCTTGTCACAGGCGAAGCTCTGACCGTCCGCGCTGATGGTGCCTGTACAGTTGAGGGCCTTCTTGGAATGACCGTCGTCCTGAGCGACAAGGGGCATCGCGGCGAGGAGAAGTGCGGGCACAAATAGCAGAATGCGCTTCTTCATGTTTGATCCTCCTAGATTTTCTGTCCGGGCCGTTTAACGCGTGCTTGGAAAGGTCCGCGGAGGTTATTTGAAGAACTCCGCGCGGGAGTAGTCTGAGGGTGGCGGGAGGGAGAAGGCCAACGCAACGTTTGCATCGGTCATATCGCCAAAACGTATTGTTCCGCGAGTGCCAAGTGAAACCTAAGCGAGCTCATGGCTCGCGGGAGAGAGAATCGGTACGGATCAGGCGGTTCCCGAATTAACTCACAAACTATTTCTTGAAGAGATCTTCGAAGGCCTGGCGTGCGTCGTTGGTGCGCGGCGGGGCTTGAGCGGCGGCGGCTACCTGGGCGGGTTGGGCGTAAGAAGTTGGCGCAGTGTCTTTCTCAATGGTCATACGAAATTCGTAGAATTTACAGTCGTTCTTGGTGTCCTTGGGAGTGATGCGTTCGGGGATGGGCTGCGTGCACTCGAACTGGGCGCCGGAATCAAAGAAACGACATTGCTTGCAACTGTGGAGCTCAAACTGGCACTTGGGACATTGGCCGTTGGGGTCGAAGCCGGAGGTGAGGACAGCTCCACAATTGGAACATCGGCCGCGCGTGACGGTGCCGACCATGCGCGGCGTGCGCGGGCCGAATTGATCGGCGCGCGGACCGCCTTGCGGAGGCTTGCGGTCGTGCTTTTCTTTTTTCTCGCCTTTTTCCGTGTCGCGGTAGCCGCGATGACCGTACTTTCGATCCACAAACGCCTCCGTCCGGACGCAATGCCGGACTGTGACTATGACTGCCTAAACTTCTGCGCTGGGACGCACTCTAACCGTGGTATGTATCCGACCGGATTGCTACGCTCGGCTCACAGCGCAATCATTACCCAGAGGATCAGAACAGGATTGGCTACGTCCAAGCAGGAGATGGGACATCTATGTTTTTAGTCCTATGGGAGTTCGATGTCAAGCCAGGATGTGACGAACGGTTTGAAAGCGTATATGGGCCTGACGGAGACTGGGCCCAGTTGTTCCGGCGCGATCCTGCCTACCAGCGAACTCTCCTCCTGCGCGATCCCTTTCGTGACCGCACTTACGTGACATGTGACTTCTGGGAAACCGAGAAAGCTTACGAATCGTTCCGGCAAACGCGCTCCGATGTTTACCTGGCCCTCGACAAAAAATTTGAGGAGCTTACTCTCGAAGAGCGCAAGATTGGTGCCTTCGAAAAGCTTGCCCATAACGAATAAAACGCAGCGGCGACTTTCGCGCTGAATGCTCTTCGTGCGGCACCTCGGAATACGTTCCAGCTCAGCTCTTTGCCCACAAACCAACCAGACCGTCGGGTTTCAAATCGGGCTGAATAAACTGTTGCGGCGTTCCCGCCGAGCGCAGGATTGCCTCCGCGGCAAGATAACCACTGCGAACCGCGCCTTCCATGGTGGCGGGCCAGCCTGTTGCGGTCCAATCACCGGCGAGGAACAGACCGCCAATGCTCGTCTGCTGCATTGGACGCCAACGGTCGACGCCGGGTTGCGGGGAAAATGTGGCGGCGGCTTCTTTGACTACAGTGGCTTTGAGAAGGTTCGCCTCGCGGGCAGCGGGAAGCGCGTGGCGGACTTCCTTCAGGCAGAGATCGATGATTTCCTGGCGCGGCTTTTGGAGGAGATCGTGGGAAGCGCTGATGACCAGTTGCAGATATTGGCCTTTGTCGGGAGCGGGGGCCGCACCGTTGGCGCCGGCGGAGAGGGCCGTCTTGTTGAAAATCCATTGCGTGGTGGTATCAAGCAGGGTAAGGAAAGGCTCGGTCATTACCTGGCGGTCAAACCATAGATGGACGCCGGTGATTGATGTGTCGATGATTTTGTCGAGATTGCCGAGGGTGGTGTCGGTGCGCTTGAGGTTCTCGGGAAGAAGTTCGGAAAGCGCGACGTGGGGAAGGGCCAGGATGTACGCGTTGGCAGATTCTTCGCGGTCTCCGTCGAAGAGCGCGGCGAGTAGCTCACCGTTTTCGATGCGCAGACCGCGGAGAGGGGAACGAAAGGTTACTTCCCCCCCCTTTTTTTCGATGGCGGCGCGGCAGCCTTCGTAGAGTTCGCCTAACGCGACTGCGGGGACGCCCATGCGGTATCCGGTCCTATTGGAAAGAACGGCTTTCCAGAAAACGTCGATGCCGTACCGGGCATCGATGCGATCGAGTTCTTCGGAAAGAGCGCTGACGAGTACGACACGCCAGAAACGCGAGATCGCGGCGGGCGTTTGTTTGCGGCGGCGGAGCCATTCAAGCATTGAGATGCCGCCGGGCTCGTCCACATCGGGCGGATGACCTGCGTTTTGCAAGATGGAATAGAAGGCACGGGCGATGGCGAACTTGTCTTTCAGAGCCAGCGGAGAAAACGTGAGAAACGAGCCGGCCATGTGAAACGGCGCGGGGAGAATGCCGGCATGCATTTCCCCGCGACGGCCTTGGGGATCGAGCAGAATTAAGCGATCGAAAAACCTGATTTTGTCGCCGGAGCCGACGCGGCGATAAAAATCTTCGAGATTGGTGCAGCAGCCGAAGGTGACATGCTGGCAATTGTCGATGTGCTCGCCGTCGGGCAAGACGTAGGAAGCCGCGCGGCCGCCAAGAAACGGGCGCTGCTCAAAAAGACGAACGCGCCAGCCTGCTTCAGCCAGCGCGACGCTGGCTGCCAGTCCCGCCAGCCCGCCGCCGATCACGATCACGCTTTTCAAGAATATTCTCTTCCGAGAGGCGGCCGAAGCGCGCCTTTGCGATGAACAACATTTTTTCCGCTTTCGAGAGCCGCACGCGTTCGCCGAAAACGGCGAAGTCGAGAGACTCGATGCGGGCTAACAGGGCGCTGTACGTGTGCACCAACAGCCAGAGAGCGCCGCGGCTCTCTGGGTCGATTAAGCCGAAAAGTGCGGAGCCCTCTTCATAACATTGCCAGGCACGGTCTGCTTCAAAACGGAGGAGTTCGCGGACACCGAGAGTGGCCTCACTCTTGCCAAAGTCTTGAGGGGAGACTCCGTAACGCGCAAGATCTTCTTCCGGGAGATAGACGCGGCCCAAAGCGAAGTCGTCGTGGGCATCGCGAATGATGTTGGTCAATTGAAAGGCGAGGCCGAGTTTTTCGGCGAGATCGAGGGCGCGGGGATCGTGGAAGCCGAAGACGTGGGTGCAGGTTAGGCCGACGGTTCCGGCGACGCGGTAGCAGTATTCGCGGAGGCGATCGAAAGTCGGGTAAGTGCGAAGTGTTAAGTCCATTTCGGCGCCGCTGATGAGATCGTGGAGGTACCGAGCTGGCATTTTGTAGCGCTGCATGGTGTCGACCAGAGCGGGCAAGACTTCGGCCGCGCCGTTGGGAGTGGCGGAGTTGAGTGCGGTTGAGCCGTCAACCAGCCGCTCCTCGCCAGTTACGGCGTCGTCGAGAGCAGCGCGCCAATCCGCTAGACCCCGCTGCTTCGCGGCGAGATCGTTGCCTTCGTCGGCGACATCGTCGACAAGGCGCATGAAGGCATAGAGAGCGGCTAGAGCGTCGCGCTTGGGCTTGGGGAGGAGGAAGAAGGCGTAGTAGAAGTTGCTGTGGGCGGCGCGGGCGATGCTGTGGCAGGCGGCGTAGGAGCGGGAGACGGATACGCTAGATTCGGGCACGGCGAGGCGGCCACTCACTGATTCGGGGCGTATGGGCTTGGCCACTAAGTGCGTTAAGAATGAGCGGCCCAGGAGGCTGACCTGTTTGGCTTTGCTTATGGCCGGGCGATTGTGGAGCGTGTCGTAGCCCATGGTCTCGATGGCGTCGAGGACGGCGACGCCGCCGCGGCTGAACATTTCGACGTCGACACTTACGCGGCCATTGACCATTTTTGCTAGAGGAGCGCCCTGCGAAAAAAGAACTCGCGTGCGGGCGATCAAATCTTTCATTAGGCTGACGTAACGTTCGTCGAAGCGGCGCTCGACGATATCGTTTTCAGTCAGGCCATGGCTTGCGGCGATGTCCAGGGGGATATAGATGCGCCCCTTTTCCAGGTCGCGCTCAACATCTTGCCAGAAATTTGCTAGCTGGAGAGCAGTACACGTAGCGTCGGACATCGCCTGCCGCTCTTCGTCGCAATAGCCGCACAGATAAAGGACAAGGCGTCCGACGGGATTCGCGGAATAGACGCAATATCCAATCATTGAATCCCACGTGGGATAGCGCTTTACGTTCTGGTCTTGGCGGAAGGCTCTTAGAAGATCGGCGAAAGGCTGCTTGGGAATATTTTTGGCGATTATGGTTTCGCGCAACGCGACGAAGACGGGATGGGATGGGCGGCCGTCGTAACAATGGTCGAGCTCGCGTTCCCACCAATCGAGGAGTTCCAGGGCGCGGTCTTTTTGCGGGACTTCATCGCCCAGGTCGTCGGCCCAGCGGCAATAGGCGTAAAGATTGTAGAAATGCTGGTGCAAGTCTTTTGGGAGCAGCCAAGAAGCGACGTTGAAATTTTCGTAGTGATGCGTGGCGAGCCAGCGCGTGTACTCCTGCGCCGCTGCCGGGGAACAATTGTTCGCCGGAGCATGCTCGGCAATTTCGAGTTCACCTGGGCGCAGCATTGAAAAGCAGATTCCTCGCTTTGCTCGGAATGACAATCGCGGGTGCCGCCAAGTTCAAAACATTCAAGGCCGGACGGCCAGCTTGATTTCGCCGCTGCGGATCTTCATGCGCTCGAAGGCTTGCGGCAGTTCGGTCAAACGGATTTCTTCCGTCACGAAATCCTGCCCGACGATATCCCCGCGGCGAATGGCTTCGAGGGCTTCGCGGATAAAACGCGGCGTGTGATGAAAGGGCGAGATCAGCTTAATTTCGGAATAGTGGATGGCGGCGGGATCGATCGATACGTTCGTGCCCGACGGCAGGCCGCTGAAAAAATTCACGACGCCGCCACGGCGAACCATCGCCAGGGCCTGCTGCCAGGTGGCGGGATTTCCTGCTGCTTCGACGACGGAATCCGGTCCTCGTTCGTCTTCTGTCAAAGACTTCACAGCGGAGACGACGTCTACTGTTTCCGTGACGTTGATGGTGGCAATCGCGCCCAGCCTGCGAGCTACATCGAGAGGCGCGGTGCGGCGCGCCAGAGCGAGCACGCGCACGCCCCGGCGCGAAAGCATGCGCACGTAAGTCAATCCAATCGGCCCGCAGCCAATTACGGCAGCGGTATCGCCGGCGCGCACTTCCATTTCATGAATGCCGCGAAGCACGCAGGCGAGCGGCTCGACGAGCGCGGCGCTTCCGTCATCGACAGAGTGCGGCACTTCCAGCATGTTTTCCATGGCGATGCGGCCCGGGATGCGCATGTATTCAGCGTACGCGCCGTTGTTAAAGAGCAAGTCTTCGCAAAGATTTTCCTGGCCGCGGCGGCAGTGATAGCAGCGCAGGCACGGCGCAGAATTTGCAGCGACAACGCGCATGCCAATACGCCAGCGAGCGTCCACGCGCTTGCCTACGGCAGCGATATCTCCCACGACTTCGTGGCCGAATACGGCTGGCGGCTGAATCATCTTGGCGTGGTAGCCGCGCTTCCAGACTTTGAGGTCGGTGCCGTCGGTTAGGGCCAGGCGGACGCGGAGAAGCACTTCGTCGGCAGCGAGGTGCGGCACGTCGATCATCTCAATGCGCAGATCTTCGCTGCCGTATAACACGGCTGCGGTCATCCTTGAGGGTACGGCGACTCGCGCGACGGCAAATTTCACTTCTTCTCCGACTTCCGTTTTCTTTGTCGTGGTCGTTTTCATGCGTGCGTGATGAGAATCTTAAGGGACTCGGCCGTAGGCCTGGCTGCCAGCTCCAGGGCTTCCTGGATTCTATCCAGTGTGAAGCGATGCGTGACGATTTCCATCACTGGAAGTTTCTTTCCCAGCACCAGATCCGCAGCTGATTCTTGGATGTCAACCGCCGCGCTATAGCTGCCCAGGATTTCCTTTTCGTCGATCCCTACTGCCGCGGCAGGAAACTCGATCTTCGTGACCGGGTCATTTGCCGCGAAGAGCAAAACGCGCCCACCGGGCCGCGCTGTTGCCAAGGCATCCGTTACCACCGACGGATGCGCCACGGCAACCAGCACCGCGTCCGCCCCACGTCCATCCGTACGGGCCCGAACCCCTTCTACCAGCTTACCACTGGTTGGGTCAAACGACTCCAGGGCACCGAGGGAGAGGCTTTTTTGACGTCGCTGCGGAATTGGATCACTGGTATATAGCTTAGGGCCTTCGAGATTGCTGACCATGAGCAATTGCAATCCGATGGGGCCGCAGCCGAGGATCAGTACGGTTTCGTCTTTGGTGATACGGGCCTTTTGGACAGCTTTCATGATGGTGTTGATCGGCTCGATGAAAGTGGCCTCCTCAAAGCTGACGTTATCGGGAAGAGCAACAATGCCGCGCTCGGCTACCCACGGCATGGCCTTCACGTACTGGGCAAAGCCGCCACCGTTCGGCGTGAAACCGGCGGTCAGGCCAGTCGTTTTGTATTGCTTGCATTGGGAGAAGAGGCGCTTCTCGCAGTAGAAGCATCGGCCGCAGGGGGTGTGGTGAAAGCTCATTACGCGATCGCCCAGTGTCCACCTTTCCACGCCGCGACCGACGGCAACGACCGTGCCGGCCAGCTCATGGCCGAGTATCTGCGGCGGCTCGACGTAACGCTGAAAAATTTTCTTGATGTCAGTCCCGCAGATGCCGCAGGCAGCGACTTTGATGAGGACTTCACCGTCGCCGACCTCGGGCACGGGGACTTCTTCAACGCGGACGATACCTTTATCGCGAAAGACGCCCGCGCGCATGTTCTTCGGGATGGGCCCGACCGAGCTCAGCGTCTCCGATGCCGTCCCAATGCTGCTCATGTCGCCGAGACCTCTTCTACTTTCGCTGCAGAGACGCGCGTCCAGTTTTGCGAGATTGCGTGAACGTAGCGATCTAAGAAGTCCGCCAAAGATTTTCCGGCGGCGCGGCTCTGCCGTCCAAATTGAATCAACAAGGGAATACGGTAAGGACTGAGGCCAACTTCTTTGAGTAGGCCGCCCATTTTCAGATGACCGTGGGAATCGAGTATGCGGCCAAAATCAACGGGCAAATCCTCATCCGCAGCGTCGCTGATAGCGCGAACCATGACCGCCGGGACATTGCGTTGCGCCGCAGCCGCTAGAATGTAAGTTGATTCCATCTCCACGACACTTCCCTTTTGGCTCAGGTCTTCCTTCGCTACGGCGGTCGCTACGATTTTCTCAGATGTGAGGGACACATTCACGGCTTTTGCGCCGTAGGTAACGGCAAGATCGAAGAGTGCTGCCTCACTTGTGGCCTGGTAACCTTGGTTCAGAGTTTCTGTCGTGTGTGCCACAACTACGTCGCCTGGCTTCAAAGTGGTGTCAAGGGATCCAGCGAGGCCAGAAGAGATGCAGACATCGTGAATTTCAACCGGGATAGAGAGCATCGATTTGGCGGCATTCTCTCCGCCGATACCGGTGAGAAGGACCGTTACTTCGTTCGGGCCGATGTTGGCTTTGAAAAGGTCAAATTCGCGGCGGCGCTCCCAATTCTCAAATTCGTAGGGGACGAAGGGATGGCGAGAGGACCACTGCGAGAACTCGGCTTTGACGGCGAAAGTGACTAGGATGCGCATGATTCTCTGAATCTTCTGTAAATCTATGATGCCGGACCAAAACTTAAAGCTACAAGTTGCCTATCGCACAAAACGGGAGGGGCAAGCCCTCCCCTACAACCGTTATCTTAAGAACCGAGCGCGGGGCGAGCCCCTGAATTCCCCTTGCTCTACGCGGCGGCGCGCAGCATTTTCTTGGCGCGGCTGGGCTTTACGTAGCCGTTCGCTTCGTACCAGCGAACCGCTCGCTCCAGTGCAGCCGCTACCGACCCCGGCTTAAAACCTAGTTCTCGCTGCGCCCGCGTGCAATCGACGAACATCATGTGCTGCGCGATTTTCACGCCCTCGACGGGAATTTGCGGCTCTCTTCCAATGAGCCGCGAGAACGCCGTGTTCATGTAGGCTACACCCAAAGCCAGCCCGTGAGGAATTTTCAGCATCGGAGCCGGCAGACCCGTTATTTTGGCCAGCGCGTCCAACATCGCCTTAAGCGTCAAGTTTTCGGCGCCGAGAAGATAGCGTTCGCCCACTTTCCCTTTTTCCGCGACGAGCAAATGCCCCGCCGCGCACTCTTCCGCGCCAACAAAATTCAAGCCGGTCTCGACGTATCCGGGCATTTTTCCGTTTAGAAAGTCGAGGATGATTTTTCCCGTTGGTGTCGGTTTCCAATCGCCTGGGCCGACGGGAGTCGTGGGCATGGCTACAACAAGCGGCAGTCCTTGTTTTGCCGCGTTGAGTGCTTCGCGCTCAGCCATCCATTTCGAGCGTTTATAGTGGCCAACCATTTCTTCCAGCTTGGCGTCGGTGGCTTCGGTGGGCAATTCGGGACGATCGACGGCGATAGTGGCCACGGTGCTGGTATAGATGAATTTTTCCACGCCGGCGCGTTTCGCAGCCTCGAGCAGATTCTTCGTGCCACCGACATTGGAATCGTAAATGTCGCGCGATTTTTTGGCCCATAGTCGATAGTCAGCCGCCACGTGAAAAACGGTCTTTACGCCGGCCAAAGCACGATCGAGAGAAGCCGCGTCTCGCAAATCGCCGGTCACGTATTCAAGAGAAAGGTCTCCGACGGCGCGGTTGGTGCTGGAAGCTCGCATCAAGACGCGGACCGCATCGCCACGCGCGACCAGTTGACGCGCGACGTGGCTGCCCAGAAAGCCCGACGCACCTGTGACGAGAGTCGTCATCCGGCTTCGGCACCTTCCTCAAAGTCGCTAGGCGGTGAGTCCGGAAAAGGCTGGCGATCGATCTCGCAAGAATTCTGCGAGGCGGCCGGCAGCGTCACGGATTCCACTAAATCCGAGAGCAGCGCCCATCGCCGACTCAACAAACGATGGCGCAGTTGCTTGACCGTGCTCTCAAGCTCGGGCGAAAG
The DNA here is from genome assembly GCA_035258025.1 of Candidatus Acidiferrum sp. Lineage (GTDB taxonomy): Bacteria > Acidobacteriota > Terriglobia > Acidiferrales > UBA7541 > Acidiferrum. The sequence goes on from DATEWL010000125.1 coordinate 9,278, forward strand.
CGCCGCGCGCGTGATCAAAAACCCGTCGACGTCGAGTTGGCGAATTCCCGCGTGGAGTTGCTCTAGTTCGTTTGGGGCTGTGTGAGGGTGCATAACCAGAAGAGCGCAAGTGAAAAAGCCTGCCAACCTAGCCATGCGAATGGCTTCCAGTCCCACGGCGAATGCACCTTCACGAGCATTGCGCTGGTCGTGCGACGGCGCAAAGCCATCGAAACGGACCGTGAAGTAAAAACGATTAGACGGTTGAAATTCATGAAGGCGCCGCTTCAACAAGGTGCCGGAAGTCTCCAGGAAGACGCTGCGTCCGGAGGCCGCGAGAGCGTTGGTAAAGCGCGCGACTTCCGGATAATCCAAAGGTTCGGCACCGGAAATCCAAAGGATGGGCGAACGGTATCGCGAAACGAGGGTTCCGGAGTGCGAAGCGCCGTTAATCGCCTGATGGGTGCTGGTGGAAAATCTGGCTGAAGAAGTTTGGAAATTAGTCTCCGGGGAAAGCTGCAAAATAGGAGGATAGCCTTGCTTGTTGCCAAACGCGCGGGCAGCCAGGGCAAGTGTGAGATCCGCGGTGAGCCGCAGAGAAAACGTCATCGCGGGCTCTAGAACCCGCTCCGCAGCCGGAATTCGGCTGGCTGGAATTTCATGGCGCAATATTCGTGCGGCCCTTGCACCTGATTACGAAAGCGCGCGAGCGCGTAGAGCGGGAATGAATTGCGGTAGAGGTGATACTTCAGATAAAAAACGCCAGGAAATCCGGTGCCGGTAAACTCGGCTTCGCTCCAAGAGCCATCCGTATTCTGCTGGTGGACGAGATAGGAGACGGCTCTTTGAACCGCAGAATCATTCGGCTGAGCGCCTGCTAGCAATCCAATGAGGCCCCAGGCCGTTTGCGACGCTGTGCTGTTCCCCTGCCCCTTGGTGGCGGGATCGGTATAGCTCCACAGGGACTCGCCGAAACTGCCGTCAGCTTTCTGAACGTCGCGCAACCAGCTCACGGCGCGCTGGCAAAACTCCTTGGCCGTGAGCGAAACGGTTTCGAGAGCGCGCAACGCGCCGCTGGTGCCATAAACGTAATTTACGCCCCAGCGTCCGAACCAAGAGCCGTCTTCGCACTGATCCCTGAGCAGAAACTTCACGCCGCGCTGAATAGCGGGATGCTCCGCCGGCCAGCCAAAACGGCCGAGGCACTCAATAACGCGAGCCGTCACGTCCGCTGTCGATGGATCGATCATGGCATTGTGGTCGGCAAAGGGAATGTTGCACAAAAGCTTGCGGTCGTTGTCGCGATCGAAGGCGCCCCAGCCGCCGTCCTTATTTTGCATGCTCAACAGCCACTGAAGGCCAAGACGAATGGCCGTTTCCATGTGCTCGGGATCGGGATGTTTTACACGCTGCAGTGCCATCAAAACAAATGCAGTGTCGTCCACGTCCGGAAAAAAATCGTTACGAAATTCGAACGCCCAACCTCCCGGCTCGGCATCTTTATTCTTGAATTGCCAATCGCCGGGACCGAGAACCTGCTTCGAGAGCATCCAATCCGCGGCTTTCACAAGTGCGGGATGATCGGCGGGCAGCCCGGCCTCTTCCAACGAGACCATGGCAATGCAAGTGTCCCAAACAGGGGACACGCACGGCTGCATGCGAATCGTGTCGCCCTCTTCGATCTCGAAACGCGAAAATTCGCGAATCTCGCGAGAGGTGATCGGATCGTCGGGACCGTGACCGAGCGCCACTAGCGCGAAAATCGAATTCATCATCGCGGGATAGATGGCGGCGAGACCTTCGCTGCGCTCCATGTGCGCGAGCATCCAGGCTTTGGCTTCGCGAAGCGCGCGGTTGCGAAGGGGTTTCCAAGGAAGTTTTTCGTAGAGCTTCAAGCCGCGATCGATCGCCAGGAAAACGTTGCGCCAGGAGATGAGCTGCTTGCTCCAATCAAAAGCGGCGGCTTTGTGTGAGATGTCCTTGAAGAGCTCGTCGACACGCGCGCGCTCCGGCAGACGCCAATCCGGCCGCAGGGCGGAAAGTATCGCCATGGGGATGACAATGCCGCGCGTCCAGGACGACATTTCGTAGATGTTCAGATAAAACCAGGTCGGCAAGAGCAGCAGCTCTGGAGGAATCGAAGGAACAAGATCCCAGCCAACCGCGCCAATCAGCGCAAGGTAAAAACGCACGTAAGAATTTGTGAGTTCGAGTCCGCCAAGACGGTGCACCGTTTCGCGCGCCTGCGTCATGTGCGGCGCATCAGTGTCGTCGCCAGCGAGCTTCAGAGCGAAATACGCCTTACAGGTTGCATTAAGATCGGAAGGCCCGCCCGGGAAAATATTCCAGCCGCCATCGGGCAATTGGCGCCGACGAACGTAGTTCGCGAGCTTGGCGATGCGAACGGGATCGGCCTTGCCGAGCACATACAGGTAATAAATGTAATCGGATTCGAGGGTGGTATCAGCTTCGAGTTCGCCGAGCCAGTAGCCCTCCTCGGCTTGCAGCGAGAGGAGGTGATTCGCACCGTTTTCGATGGCCTGTTCGAGAGAGCCGGACAGGTCTTTCTCGAGCCAGAGCGGCGGTATGGCAGGGGCAGGTCTATCCACTCCTATGCGTGTACCTGTCGCCAAAACTAGTCCCCCAAGTAATGCCTATAGAAATGCGGGCGAATTAAACCTGCCAAATCCAGGCTAAGCTGACCTAACTGCTGTGTTCCTAGTCACTTCCCGTAACGCCGGAACGAACGTCGAGGCTATTTGTCACCGAGTAACACAAGTACCAGTCAATTATCGCCGTCTTGCGGCACTGGGTCAACTTCTAAGATGCATAGGCGTTACAGAATCGTTGTCAGAGGGTGATACTTGGCGGGCCCTGCAACGCCCGCTCGATAAGTACGTGAAGGGGCTCAGGCAAAGCTTCCCCCTCGCGCTGCGAGACGGAGGGCTTGGTGCGCAGCAAATTGGCGGGGAGTTTGATCCACGATGGAGCGGCGGCAGGGTCATCCATTGAGCCCCGGAGAACGAGTGCATCGGCGCGGTCGAGCGCGACGCGAGCGGAGTCTTTGAAGTCTTCGCGGGCTGGATCGATCACAGCGAAATAGAGACTCGGTTTCAAGAACTGCAGAAGAGAATTGCTTTCGAGGATCAGCGGAGGCGAATCTTCTGCTGCTCCCGACAGCGTTTGTTTGAGAGCATCTCGCATCAACGGCAAGCCTTCGGCGAGAAAACCTTGCTTTGTTCTTAGCCAAAACGACCGTTTCGCGCCTGCGGCCAAGAATCTGGCGCTGTCCGTGCCAGATTGCTGCTGCGCTTCCCATTCGATGGCGCAAATGTGCTCGTCGGGAGCGCAGTCGCAGTTGTTGCCGTTCTGCGCGCAGACGCCGTGGCCATACTGCGTGATTTTTCCCGCAATCCAGTTGGCTTGTGGGAAAGTGCTGATGATGTCGCACACCAGTTGCGTCTTGCCGATGCTGCGGGTGTGGCCGCCAACTACAATTACGCGCCAGCGTGGAGCTGTGCTCACGTCATTTCCTTTTTAGCCTGGCCTTTTCGTTTGGCCTTCCAGTTTGGCTTCTAACTCTTTGATGCGCGCGGCCAGTTCCGGTAGACGGGCTTGCCACGCGAATTGCTCTTTAAACTTTTCTAGCGGGCGCGCAGGAGTTCCCCAAACGGTCTGTCCGCTGCGAACTGTTTTGCCTCCGAGTACGCCGGATTGTCCGCCAATGATTGCGCCGTCTTCCAAATAACATTGTTCTCCAAAGCCGGCTTGGCCTCCGACGACCACATGCTTGCCGATATCGCAGGAGCCGGAGAGTCCGACCTGCGCGGCCATCACAGTGTGTGCGCCAATCTGGCAGTTGTGGCCGATGTGTACGAGATTGTCCAGTTTAACGCCCTCAGCGATGCGCGTGTCGTCGAGCGAGCCGCGATCGATGGTCGTGTTTGCGCCGATTTCCACGTCGTCCGCGATTTCCACGATTCCCGCTTGTGGAAATTTCCAGTAACGGCCTTCGCCCTGCGCGTAGCCGAAGCCGTCCGCGCCGATCACCGCGCCCGAATGAATCTCCACGCGATGCCCGATTCGAACGCCCGCGTAGAGTGTCACACGCGGATGAATGCGGCAGTCATCGCCGATCCAGGAACCCGCGCCGATTACGCTGTGCGCGCCGATTTGTGTGCCTTCGCCGATATGGGCGTCTTCGCCGATCACCGCAAATGGCCCTATGCCTGCGCTTGCGCTGACTCTCGCCAGCGGCGCCACGATCGCCGTTGGATGAATTCCGGTTGCGATGGGGCTCTTTCCAAGGATGAGAGCAGCCGCTTTTGCGAACGCCAGTTTTGGTTGCGAACTTCGCAGAACAGTCTTCCCGGGCAACGCAATGTTTTCCGCGGCAATGACGCAGAGCGCAGCCGATGTAGCAGCGCGCTCCGCATGTTTGGCTTTCTCGACGTAGATGAGGTCGTGAGGGCCGGCGCGCTCGGGTGCCGCCACGCCGCGCAACTCGATAGCGCCGTCGCCTTCGAGCTTTGCGCCAACTGCTTCCGCCAACAACTTCGCCGTTTGCATCATCGAAGACCTCTCTCAAAAATCATACAGCGCGGGCTCGCCTTTGGGCCTGGTCTTCCAGCGCTTGTGAACCCAAATCCATTGATCCGGATGTCTGCGGATAATCTCTTCGATTACCTTCGCAAACCGCCGCGTATTTTCAAAGACGTCGCGCTCGGTGTCGCCGGTTCGAATGAGTTCCACGGGAGGTTCGAACCGCAGGCGATATTTTTGGACGGTCTCATCCCAGTAGGCGTAGCCCGGCACGACGGCCGCGCCGGTGTGCAATGCCACTCGCGCGAGGCCAGTTGTCGTGCAAGCAACCTTGCCGAAAAAATCGACGAAGGCGCCTTCCGCCGGTAGCGTGTTTTGATCCGCGAGAATGCCAACAGTTCCGGAGTCCTTCAGAATTCTCAGCACGACGCGCGCGGATTCGTTTTTGAAGATGGGCAGATTGCCCGAAGAGCAGCGGTATTGATTGACGAGCGTGTCGAGGCGCTTGTTGTCGAGAGGCCTAGCCATGTAATGCAGCGGATAGCCGTAGAGCGCGTGCGCGAAGGAAGAGAGTTCCCAGGCGCCGATATGGCCTGTTAAATAGAGGACGCCTTTCCCGCGCCGTTGCCCTTCCAGAAAATTCTCGTGTCCTTCTAGAATCACAACGTCTTCAATGTTTTCTTTCGTGAGCCGCGGCAAACGCGCAAATTCCGCGGCCATCCAACCAAGATTCCGTACCATTTTGCGCGTCGCGTCTTTGCGCTGGGCGTCGGCCCAGTCAGGAAAGGCGAGGCGCATGTTGAACTCCGCGGTCTTCTGCAACTTTGGTTGCAAGGAAAAGAGCAGGCTTGTCACCGTTGCCGCGAAGCCACGCGCGACGCGTCGCGGTAAGGCGCCCAGAATCTTTAAGATCAGCCAAACGGGGGCGTATTCGAACCATTCTTTCATTGTGTTCCACGGCGGCCTCGCTGCAGCCGACGCGCGACAGTATGCAAGAGGTGGCCGCTTTGAAGATAGAGTTTCAATGCTAGACTTTCCCTTCCGTGAGCGAATCGCCTACTGCCATCGCTGAGAAACCGCAGTCCAGCCCAGCAGCCCGTATAGGTTGGGCCATTCTCATTGTCGCAACACTCTACGTCTGTTACTTCAGCCATCTCGGCGCCATCGGATTTGTTGGCCCTGACGAGCCGCGTTATGCGTGGATTGCGCGCGACATGGCCGAAACGGGCGATTGGGTTACTCCTCGACTCTATGGAAAACCTTGGTTCGAGAAGCCGCCGCTTTTTTATTGGGGCGCCGCGCTTTCCTTCAAACTCTTTGGCGTTAGCGAAGCTGCAGCCCGATTGCCGAGCGCAATTTCCGCCCTGCTTGCAACGCTAGCGCTAGCGTGGCTGGCTTTGCGTCTCTACGGCGCTGAAACCGCGCGCTGGCTGCTGCTGCTTCTCCCCACGATGGTCGGCATGATCGGATTCTCGCACGCCGCCGCCACCGACATGCCTTTCAGCGGCATGCTCACCATTGCCATGGTCTGCGCCGCCGTTATCCTCGGCCTCACGCGCAACGAGAACACTCCCATACTCCCACGTACACCTTGGCTCGCCCTAATCCTCTGCGGCTTTTTCCTGGGCTTAGCCGTTCTCGCGAAGGGCCCCGCAGCAATCATTCTCAGCGGCGGCGCCGTTTTCTTCTGGGCACTCTTCACAAAACGCTGGCGTGACGCGTTCCGCCTATTTCATCCGGCAGCCATCGCCGCTTTCTGCGCAACAGCGCTCCCCTGGTACATCCTCTGCGCCCGCCGCAATCCGGATTTCTTCCGCATCTTCATCATCGAACACAATTTCAAACGCTTCCTCACGCCCGAATTCCAGCACATCCAGCCTTTTTGGTTTTACATTCCGGTTGTCCTCGTCGCTTTTCTGCCTTGGACCGTGAGCGCTGCGCGCCTGATAGTAACCACGAAAGCCCCGTCAGAACCTAGCCATTGGTTGAATTCGCCAAGTCTTTTCTTCGGTTGCTGGGCCGTGTTCCCAATTGTGTTCTTCAGCCTCTCCAAGTCGAAGCTGCCGGGTTATATTTTGCCGGCAATCCCCGCTCTCGGACTCTTGATGGCGCAATACGTTTCACTCTGCATACGCAAAATCCTCCCGGGTGATAGATTGATTAGAATCACCAGCGGGTCCACATTTATCGCTCTTGGAATACTTGGCATCTTGCAGATCGAGCGGACTGACTTGCTTGGGCCAGCTCTCGCGGTCGCCATTGGTGGATTTGCAATCCTTGTTATAAGAAATTTGCGGTTCGGACTCGCGCTTGGCGTAAGCGCTCTAATCATAGCCATCGCTTCTTCCTTGACGGGAAACACGCGAGCCGTCTTGGACCAGCGTTATTCGGCACGTAATGCACCCGAGGCCGCACGAATTGTCTGGAACAATTATTCTCCTGACAGATCGTCCACCTACAAACTTACGCGATCATTTCAGTACGACCTGAATTTTTATTTTCACCGCGAACTCCCTGAGTGGTTGGCAGATCGGACTGCCCCGGGCTGGGTGTTTGCGCTTGCCAAAGATGAAGGTGAACTGCGGAACCGAGGGCTAAGCTGCCCTTTCAACGCTCTCAGACACGCCGTAATTGTGTGTGAAGACGGGGGCCTAACGGCTGGGCGTCCCGGTGGCGGGAAGCTTCAGTAAGAAAAAGCTGACGACGCGATTCTCGTAATCGCGCTTATCAGCATCATCCATGGACACAAAATTACCGTGCGGAATGATCTGCTGATCGCGCGGCTCCGGCGACTTTACAAACATTTGGCGCGTAATATCGGCGAGCTCGGGATCGTCCGAAGGCTCGATGAACAGCTTCGGCACTCCCGCCAGCGTATTGAGCTTCTTTGAGAGCGGCGGATCTTCGCGGTACTTGTAATTCAACCACGTAAAACTGAATGCCGCGGAGCGAGCCATAAGCGGAAATCCACCGAGACCGGTGCGTTCCACGCCGATTTTCACCATTTGTTGAGGCTCGTCGTAGACCGAGTCCAGCACGATGGCCTTGATGCGGTGATCATTTTCCGCCTCGCGCAAAGCAGCGTAGGCACCTAAATTGTAGCCCCACAACCCAATGCGGGCGGGATCGACGTCGTTGCGCGCAGCTACAGTGTCCACGGCTGCGCGCACTTCGTCTGCTTCGCGATATCCAAACGTGGTAATTCCTTGATTTCCGCCGTGGGCCGCAAAGTCAAAGACAAACACGTTGTACTGGTGATCCTGCAAAGCCGAAACCAGGGTCAGCAGCTCGCCGCGGCTCGATCCATAGCCATGGCACAGAATAATGGTGGGCGCCCCGCGCAATCCCGGAAAAAACCAGCCGTGCCGGGTGCCAATTCCCGGAACCGTGAAGTCCACCAGGTCCGGCTTACCCGGAAAGCTCTCCATATCGATTTCGCTGCTCGTGCGCTGCGGCTTGACGATGCGGTAGACAAGGAATCCCGCGATGGCGACGGTCGCAAGCACAGCAAAGAAAATCAGCGCAAGAACGGCCGTAAAAAGTTTTGCATACCACTTGGTTGGATAACGCAGTTCGTAGAGGATCGACATTCTTAGTCTGTGTAATGACGCGGCCAGCGCCGCCGATTTTCACTCCTCACAAAAAAATCAGCACTGGCGCGATGTTAGCACACCTTTTCCGCACCATTTCCGGAAGCCTGCGCCCGTTGTGTCGGAATTGTATCGTCGCGCCGCCCCGGTTGTTTGCGCGGCCACCGATTCAGCTATCATGGAGCTTGCGGGTCAGGGGCCGCGTGGCAGTCCTCTTTATCCATGAATATTGTCGACTTGCGCCAAACGACGGTCCGCCAACTTGAGCCGCTGCTTGAAGAGGAAGCGCGGCACTGGCGCGATGAACTACATTGGGACTACCGCGGCGCCCTGGAATTGATCAAACGATTCATGGACGCTCACGCCCTCGCAGGATGTGTTGCCTTCGAAAATGGCAGCGCCGCGGGCTACTCCTTTTACGTTCTGGAAGAACAGAAAGGCCTGATCGGCGGCCTCTATGTATCCGCGAAATTTTCGCAAGCTATCATCGGACAGCGGCTGCTCGACGAGATGCTGTTCTCCATGCGCGCGATTCCGCAGCTTTCGCGCATCGAAGCGCAGCTCATGCCCTTCAGCGGACCGGTCGAAGTGCCGCTGAGCGAACAGGGCTTTCGCCTCTACTCCCGCCAATTTATGCTCCAGGATTTACAGAAATTGCCCGAAGCCAAGGCCGGAGCCTCCGCGGGAATGCGCCTGGACCGCTGGAATGACCGCTATTTCGAGCCTTGCGCCAAATTGATTTATCTGGCGTACGCGAACCACATCGACGGCGAAATCAACGATCAGTATCGTAGCCGCTCCGGCGCGCTGAAGTTTTTGAAAAACATCATCCTGTTGCCCGGCTGCGGCCATTTTGTGGCCGGAGCCTCTTTTGTGCTTCGCGAGCCGGGCAGCGACGAACTCGTCGCGGCAGTGCTCACCAGTGAAGTCTCGCCGGGAGTCGGCCATACGACGCAGATTTGCGTGCTCCCCGGTTACCAGGGAAATGGCATCGGCCGCATGCTGATGCAGACCTCCGCTGAAACTCTGCGAAGCATGAAATTTAAGGAATTAACGCTGACCGTCACTTCGGAGAACTACGGCGCCGTTCAGTTGTATGAAAAGCTGGGATTCACGACGATTCGAACGTTTACCGCTGGCGTCTGGCCGCGCTGAAAACTCTCTGAAAACGCTTCACTTCTTGCCACGGTCTTTTAATAAATTCTTCAGCTCGGACATGAATTCCTGCACATCCTTAAAGTCCATGTAGACCGAGGCAAAGCGGACGTACGCGACTTTGTCGAGTTTCTTTAGCCTGTGCATGATCATCTCACCGATTTCTGTCGTCGTGAGCTCGCGCTCGGTCGCTTCATGGACCACGCTTTCGATTTCATCAACGATACCTTCCAGCTTCGGTGTGGCCACCGGCCGCTTCTCACAAGCCTTCAACAATCCCTGCAAAATCTTTTGCCGTTCGAATCGTTCGCGCCGTCCATCCTTCTTGATCACCATGTAGGGAATTTCGTCGATGCGCTCGTAGGTGGTAAACCGGCGGCTGCACTTGAGGCACTCCCGCCGGCGCCGAATCGTATCTCCGGCACGCCCCTCACGCGAGTCAATCACCTTATCGTCCAGATGCGCGCAAAATGGACACTTCACTCAGGGATCTCCTTCTTTCTTCCTTCACAAAAACTACGTATTTTCACTTTTCAGCTCTTCTTTCTCTTGCCGCGCTATCTCTCGTAGCTTTCCCGGTGAGAAACCCTCTCGCAGTAGCAACGGCACGCCCGCAAGACTACACGCGGCAAAGGAAATCAGCCAGAGGACAATTGCCGCGGCTGCCGCGGGTTCCTTTTCGACTCCAAGAACGGCCGTGTAAGCCAGGAACGTTGCCACCTGCGCCCCTCCGCCCACCCCTGGCAGTTGCACAGCCGAGCCGGCCAACGTGAACGCGAGAACGAGCATCGCGTCACCCAAGTTAATCTTTCCCAGCGTGCTGCCAAACGCGTGGGAAACCCAAAGATAAACCAGAAGCACCAGAAACCAGTGAGCTGCTGAGTAAAACAACGCAAGCGCCAGTTCGCCACCCGAGCGAATCGCCTGCACGCCTCGTGCGAGCCCAAGCAATATACGCGCAACTACCGCGCGCCATCCATGCGTAGCATGCCAGCCCTGGAGACTCCGCTCAAGAAGCGCGGTTCCGTGTAAACGTAGGTAAACCAGGAATGTGATTGCTCCCAGAACGCCTGCGGAAAAAACCGTGCCTGTCGTTTTCGCGGCAGCTTGAAGCGTGCTTGCCTGCTCGCCAACTCGCGCGTGCGACTTGAAAAGCAGCAATCCAATCGCCGCAATGACCGCCATACTCGCTAAATCGAAGATCCGTTCCAGGACATAGATACCGAACATGTCCGCGACGGGAAGCTTCTCTTTGCGCGCCAAAAGAACGGGCCGTACCGGCTCTCCCGCGCGCCCGAGCAAGAAAACGGCGGAGAAGCCCGCCAGCGTCATGGAATAGATAGGCCAAAAACGCGACGGCCCCAGATTTCCCTGAAAAACTTTCCACCGCAAGGCACGGAGCGCGTAGCAAAAGTAAATCGCTACAATAGAAAGAATTAGCAGGTAAGGATTCGCGCCGCGGACAGCGTGAAGAAGCTTTTCTCCGCTGAAATCCTGCAGATGGATGAATCCTCTGGAAAAATAGATAACGACCGCAAGGACAACGAGTACTACCAGAGCTATGAGTAGCTTCCTCGACGATGAACGCATGAACTTGTCAGACTAACGGTCGCAAACACGGGCGTCAAGGCGACGCACCGGAATGATTTAATGCAATTTTATTTTGGACTGAAATGCCGCGGGTCGCGCAGCAAAACCAGCGCCGTGCGGCCATAGCCGTTCTCCACATTACTCTGGTGGGCCTGATAATCCGCCGTGAGCGCGCTCCGCAGCTCCGGGAGCGCGTGGTAAGGCACCGAGGGATAGAGGTGATGCTCGAGGTGGTAGTTCACATTCGACCAAAGAAACTCGATCAGTGGATGAGTAACGATGGACCGCGCGTTGGTCCATTCGCTGCCCTCCGTGACGTCGTGATGTTCCGTCACGCTACGCAAGACTGAAGCCGCGTACAATCCCGTGACCATGGGTGCGATCACGAAAAGGAGATAGCGCCGCCATCCGAGGACAAAAGCCATTGCCGCATGGAGAAAAACAGCGCCTGCCAGTTCCAAACCAATTCTTCGACGCACGCTTGCAGGCATTTTCTTTTGTAAACCATAGGCGTTCACACCGATCTGCGCGAATACAGGAATGAAAAAGTAAGCCCAGCCAGGCACACCGCGAACCACGCGATCAAAAAACTGATACTCCGGGTCTTGGGGCGTATGCGCGTAATGATGGTGATCGAGATGAAAACGCCGGTGCGCCTCCGCGGAGATTCCCGCGAGCGCCAGCGTGAACCACGTGAAGAAGTTGTTGAGTCGCCGATTCCTCGAGATTAAGTCGTGCGTGCCCTCGTGTCCCTGCACCAGCAAATCGTGGAACGGCCCGAATCCAATCACAAACAAGCCGGCTGCAGTGAACCACCAACGATGAAAATAAATCGCCAATGCGGCCATGCCAATCCAGAGGACGAGGTCCAGGAATATCCGCGGAATCGAGCGATATGCCTTCGCGCTCAAATTCTGGGCAAGTGAATCGACTTGGGGATCAACTGCCATGGCATTTTTCGACGAGATGTGTCCTGCCGAGCCTCCTCTGAGGTTACTGCGATTTGCCGCGGCCTCGCACGAGAAACTCCAGAAACAACGCCCCAAATAGCAAGTCCACGAAAGATGGAAGAACAAGAACCATGGGAATTTCTTGCGCAAGCGCGTGTCCGAAGAACACGAAAAACACGAGCGGCTTCCCGATCACTCCGAGCTTCACCAAATCACGATTGCGCGAGAGATCGCGGCTCACCCAGTAATAACCCAAACCAAACACGAACAGGCACGAGGCTAATAATTGCAAGCCGATCGTGTCCGGTGGTCCAGGAAATCCCATCACCTGACGAAACTTCGCGCTCGTCAGGAGAAACAGCACAGCGCCGGCGGAGAGCGCGTTCCAAAAAGCCGCCGCAAGAAAGAGAAATCGGTCATAGCGCGACCGCGAGCCCGCGGTCGCATACGCTGATTCACTCGCCATCGCTGGCTCCGAGGAATCGCAAAATGCGGGAACTCACGTCTTCAGCGAGATTGAGCGCCATCCAATGTCCAGCCCGAGGAACTATCTCGAGCTTTGCGCCTGGAACCATTTCCGAGAGCTTCCTCGCGTGCGCGGCAGGAAAATGTTTGTCACGCTCCGCCCATAAAAATAATGACGGCGTTCCGATGCTCGGATAGAGCTGCTTCAATCGTGGCAAGGTTCCTTGATAGCCGGCGCACATGCGCACCACAAATTTTCTAACTTCTGGGCGCTGAAAGCTTTCCCATAAATCGCGGCGTAACTCCTCGCTAATTTTGTAACCAAGCGGCAAAAATGTTCGAATCGCTCGAAAAAAGACCGCGCGCGGCATCCGCTCCAGCAATATCCGGTTCCATCCAAATTTTCTAAGCAGCGCGATCTCCCACGACGTTTTTTCGTCCCAGATCACGAGCGAATTCATCACAACGAGTTTGCAGGTTCGCCGCGGATGCTCGGCGGCAAAAGCGAGCGCTGGCTGTCCGCCCATGTCGTGCCCGATGATCGCGGCCTTTTCGATTTTCCAGCCATCCATCAGCGTGTGAAGCCGCCGCGCGAAATCAAACGGCGTTGCTCCGCCGCTCCACGCTTCGCTGTACCCCATTCCGGGCCAATCAAACGCAATTACTTCGAAATGCGCAGCAAGCCGCGGCGCGAGCTCTGACCAAACTTGGAGATTATCTGGATATCCGTGAAGGAGAATCACTGGCGGCCCGCTCCCCAGGCGCGCGACGCGCAAGGTGCGCCCGCTGTGAGTTTCGGTGGTCGTCACGAGCATCAGGCGAAATCCTTCTGCAAACAATCCGCCGCGAGCACGCCAGAAATCGCGCAGAAGCTCACCCACTGGCCCGGGTGCGTCGCGCTGCCCGCCAGGTAAAGTCCGCGTATGTCCGGACTGCGGTGCGCCAGTCTTCCCTCACGCATGAACTTCGCTGTCATCACGGGATTCATGCTGTCGCGCGCGAGCGAATATTCCAAGGCCCACTCCGCTGGCGTGCGCCGCGCAAGCACACGATATTCGGCAGTTCCCTCCTGCCACCATTTTTCTTGCAACAATTTCTCGAGGTACTCGGCCTGCCCAGCCGGTCCCATGCGTTGCGCCTTCGAGTGATCCATCGGTCCAAGCAGTCTTGCCGGATGCCAGTCGTCTTGTCCTTCTTCGGGATTCAGCACGCCTGGCCGAATCAATAAACGGCAGCGCTCGTCTCCACCCGGAAGCAAAAATCGCAAGTACGGCGCTTCCATCTTTCCCTTCACCGCGAGGTACGCGCACACTCCCGGCGATT
>DATEWL010000126.1:0-2523 GCA_035258025.1 Candidatus Acidiferrum sp.
CTAAAAGTTCCAAATATCTCTCGCGGCTGATTTGAGCAGTTTTCAGTACGTTCTTGATAATGAATACCGGGAGCGCGTCATAGCGTGGAACGACGATTGGCCGCAGGATTCCGCCCTCTGTAAAGATCATGTGGTCGCCTCGCTCGCGCACGAAAGTGAATTCTTCCGTCTCAAGGACGCGTACCAGTTTTCGATAGTGGATGGGGACGATTCGCGACGTCAAACAACCCGCTAGGCGGCGGGAAGGGCGAGCTTCATTTTTTCGCGAGCCAGAACTGGCCGCGGCCTATAGGTCTTGCCTCGGCGTTCAAATCCAGATTCTTCCAGTATCGTGGCCAGTGTTCCCATGCGGGCAGCCTCTTCCATGAAAAGGGAAACGGCCTGGCGCAAACGGGACTTGGCTTGTGCAGCCGTTTTGCCGCAGCTGGAAATATCCAGTTCCGGGGAGTAGGCGATGTAGCTGGTGCCCTCCCTCCACACCTGCGCGCTCAGCGTGATCTCGCCTTGCCCATTCCGGGCAGAAAGTGTTGTGTTTGCCATATCCACCAACAATCATAGGCTGGGACTGCCACTGAGGCAATCCCGCTGAAGGAAGAAGCCCTGGCCTAATTCCTTAGCGGCTTGCCTGTTTTCAAAGTGAACGCCATGCGTTCCTGGGTTTTCTTTTCGCCACAGAGGGAAACGAAGGCTTCGCGCTCGAGGTCGAGGACGTACTGCTCGCTGACAAGTTGCGGGGATGTGAGCGGACCGCCTGCTAGGATATTCGCGAGTTTACGCCCTACGTGCGCGTCGTAGTCGCTGATATAGCCACCGCGTTGCATCATGTGAATGACAAGTTTTGCGCCGGCCAAGAATTGTTCGCCGAGCACTTTGATTTGTGTGGTCTGAGCGCCTTCTTGCCAACTGGCTGCGAGCGGCTTGTATCCTGCGCGCACCAAGGCCAGTGCGGCTTCTTTGGCGTCGCCCACGAGGCGGTCGCGATTCATTGACACGCCATCTTCGCGACGCAAGAATCCAAGGGCGCGGCTATCTTCCGCGCTCGTGCCCACTTTCGCGGTGGCAATCGTTTCGAACACGGGTTTCATTGCGTGAAACAGATCCAAATCTTCGCCGCCAGCCGCGTGTTCATTCGCGCGAATCAGCATCTCCTTCGTTCCGCCGCCACCAGGAATCAAACCGACGCCAACTTCCACCAGACCGATGTAGGCTTCCGCGGCCGCCTGAATTTTCGCAGCGTGCATGCCGATTTCGCATCCTCCCCCCAGTGCCATCCCTTGCGGCGCTGCGATCACCGGCTTCGGCGCATATTTCAGGCCCAGATTCACGTTTTGAAATTGCTTTACGGCCATGTGCAGCTCGTCCCATTCCTGTTCCTGCGCGGCGACGAGCATGAGCATGACATTTGCGCCAACGGAAAAATTCACAGCTTGGTTGGCGATGACCATGGCGTCAAAATCGTTGTCCAGCCGCTTCAATCCCTTGTGAAGCATGGACATCAGGTCCGCGCCGATGGCGTTCATCTTGGCGTGAAATTCGCAGCACACTACGCCATCACCGAGGTCGATCAGGCTTGCGCCGGAATTGCGCTCGATTTCGCGGCCGGCCTCCTTCAACGATTTCAGGATGATCACGCCCGGCGGCGTTTCGAGAGGTTTAGCCGTGCTGGTGATGACATCAAAGACCGTCGTCTTGCCCTTCTCCGATTCGAAAAATCCTTTTCTGCCGCTTGCGAGAACTTTTTCGATCGTAGGAGGAAGCGCGCGCCCTTCTTTCTGGATTTGCGCGGCGAAGGCTTTCACGCCGATCGCGTCCATCATCTCGAATGGCCCCATCTCCCAGGCGAATCCCCACTGCAACGCGTGGTCCACATCCACAACGCTGTCTGAAATCTCCGGCACGCGCCGCGCTGCGTAGAGACACATTTCCGATAGGCCGCCCCAGATGAACTGCTGGGCTTTGTCGCCTTTTTGTCCTTCAAGGACCGGTCCGACCAGTGCGCGCAGACGCTCTCGCGTGTCCTCAATGGCTTTTCCCACTTCAAGCGACGCAAATTTCGCTTTCTGGCGTGGCCGATACTCCATGGTGTTGATGTCCAGCGTCAGAATCTCTTTTTCGCCTTCACCTTTCACTTTCTTATAAAAACCCTGGCCGGTCTTATCGCCAAGCCATCCGCGACGAACCATTTCTTCGATCAGCGGCGGGACTTTGTACATTTCGTGCGACTCATCGTTTGGTGCGGTTTCGAAGATGTTTTTGATCACGTGCACCAGCACGTCCAACCCAACGAGATCGGCCGTGCGAAACGTCGCCGATTTCGGCCAGCCCACGGCGGGTCCGGTGCAGGCATCCACTTCTTCGATGGTCATCCCCAACGAAGTCATAAGCCGGATGGCATGCAACATCGAAAATGTCCCGATGCGGTTGGCGATGAAATTCGGCGTGTCCTTGGCAACCACCACGCCCTTGCCGAGCCGGCGGTCACAGAATTCGCTTAGCGTCTCGATCACTTCGCCGGACGTTTTC
>DATEWL010000127.1:0-5747 GCA_035258025.1 Candidatus Acidiferrum sp.
TCCGTTGGAAGCGCCCAGAAACGCTTTCGAGACTGTGAATCCCGGCTTCAATGATCTCCGCGGAGAATCCCAGCGCCTGCGCCGCTCCGATGGCCGCGAGAATGTTGTAAACATTGATGCGTCCCACGAGAGGCGAGGCGACCTGCACCTTGCCATTGGGCGTTTGCGCTACAAAGGTTAGGCCGCTAAACGTCAGTTGGAATTTTTTCGTCGTGATGTCGGCACCGTTTTCGAGGCCGTACGTAACGGTTTTTTTAGCTACACCGGTCAGCCGCTTGCCGTATTCGTCGTCCGTGTTGATCACCGCGACTTCTGGCGCTCCTGCTCCGGTTCCTTCGAACAGCTTTTTTTTCGCGGCGAAATAATCTTCAAACGTTTTGTGATAATCCATGTGCTCGCGTGTCAGGTTTGTAAAAACGGCAGCGGTGAAGTGGCAACCCCACAGGCGATCCATGGCTAGCGAGTGCGAACTTGCTTCAAGCACACCAAAGCGCCCGCCTGCGTCGCGAATCTCCGCAAGAAATCCTTGCAGGTCGACAGATTCCGGTGTGGTATTGGGCGCAGGATATTCGCCTAGCGGTGTGTGATACGCGATTGTCCCGAACAGGCCTGTCTTCGCACCGGAGGCTTTTACGATGGCGTCCACTAGCGAAGTCGTTGTTGTTTTCCCGTTCGTTCCGGTAACTGCCACAAGCTGCAACGCTGCCGCAGGGTGTCCGAAAAAGTTTGCCGCCGTGACCGCAAGCGCCTTGCGTGCCTCGCGCACTTGAATCCACGCCACGCTCGATGGAATGGCGGCCGGAGCGGGCTCTTCGCTCGCGATCGCTGCCGCACCGCGCGAAACCGCATCGCGAATAAACTCGTTTCCGTCGGCCTTCGCGCCATGCAAAGCAAAAAACAGGGCACGCGGCTCCACTTTGCGGGAGTCGCACGCAATCTGGCGAATTTCCAAACCCTGGGCCAACAGAGGAATACTCGCTTCGGTCCCCTGCAACAAATCGCTCAGCTTTACACTTCGAGGAGAGACACGTGTCGGCGATGAATTTTCCCCGCGTTCATCGGCGCGGTTCGGTTTTGAGTTGCTGGTGTCTTCTAGTTCGCTCAATCCAGTTCTCATCCTAATTCCTGATTCCCGGGCGCGGCTTCGATTTTCTCTCGAGCGGTGTCCCGAACTGCACGGTGATTTTCGCGCCCTGTCTTACCTTTGCTCCCGCGGCTGGCGATTGCTCGGTTGCAAGATTGCTGCCAACCAGCACGGGATCGAGCCCAAGCCTCAAGGCGATATCCGCTACGTCGCGCATTGTCTTTCCGCTAAAGTCAGGCACCTCGATATCTCCCCCTTGATCCACGGCGACCGTCAAAACCGGCTTCCTGGAATCGCGTTGCTCCTTCCCATCGGGCTTTGTTGTTTGGGATGCGGCCGGGGGTGGGTCGGGCTGGCCAGAAAAATCAACCGCCGAGAAGTCCTCCAACGCGCTTGGGTCTTCGCTCGCGTGCTTCATATAAGCGGTCTGGATGAGCTTTGGATTGAGTGGAACATCGCGGGGCACATCGAGATACGCCAAAACCTGTTCGGCGATGCGTTTGAAAACCGGCGCGGCCACGTCTCCGCCTTCGTGCAGTCCGACGGGAGAATCCAGCGACACCAGAATGGTCACAGCCGGATTGTTGATGGGCGCAAAGCCTGTGAAGGAAGCGATGTATTGCGTCGGCGAATAGCGTCCCGTTGTTGGATCGATTTTTTGCGCCGTACCCGTTTTCCCGGCGGAGGTCCACCCATCGAGGTGGGCCAAAGGTCCCGTCCCGTGTAAGACCACACCTTCCATCAACTGCCGTAGTGTCGCTGCCGTCTCCGGGCGAATGGCGCGCTTGGGCTCTGCCGCCGCTAGAGGCTCTTCCGGAGGCAGCATCTTTTCCCCGCGGCGCAATTCGGCGACAATCTGCGGCTTGTAAAGCAAGCCGCCGTTAGCAATCGCGGATACTGCGCTGATGAGCTGTAATGGCGTCACGCCGATTTCCTGGCCCATCGAGATCGAACCCACGGAAATCGGTTTCCAGTCTTCGAGCCTGGCCACTCTGCCGCGGCTTTCGTAGGGCAGCTCGACGCCCGTAGTCGTGCCGAAACCGAACGCACGTATGTAGTCGTAAAACTTTGGAGCGCCGAGCCGCAGCGCTATCTTGATGGCGCCCACGTCGCTCGACTTTGCGAGAATATCCGAAACAGTTAGCAGACCGAATGGCTTGTGATCGCGGATGCGATGGCCGGAGATATAAACTTGGCCGTTTTCGCAATCGAACACTTCGTCGGGCCGGGTAATCCCCTGATCAAACGCCGCTGCCAGTGTGATGAGTTTGAAAGTTGATCCGGGCTCATAGATCGCGCTCACGGCGCGATTCATCCACGTTTCCGACGGAGCGTCGCTTGCTTTGTTTGGATTGAACTTCGGCCAATTCGCCAGCGCCAGAATCTCGCCTGTATTGGGGTTCATCACGATGACCGTACCCGCGGCTGAGTGCGTCTTGGCGATCGCCGCAGCTAGTTCCCGTTCAGCGGTGTACTGAATCTTTTCGTCCAGCGTCAGGACTACGCTGGCTCCGCGTTCGCGCTGCGCTTCTCCGCCGTCGAACCAGCGTTGCCGCGCGTCAGCCATCACTACGATCCGTTCGCTCTTTCCCCGGATCTGGCTGTCCAGTTCGCGCTCGATGCCCATCAGCCCTTTTTCATCAAGGTCAACGAAACCCAACACGTGCGCCGCAAGGTCGCGCTTCGGATAAAACCGTTGGTTTTCTTTCTGCAAATAAATGCCCTTCAAGTTCAGCTTACTAATCGCATCAGCTTTTTCAGGAGGCAGCTTCCGTGCGATCCACGCGAACGACCGCGAGGATTCTAGACGAGCTTCAATCTCCTCCTGCGGCTTGTTGACCACGCCCGAGAGCAGCCGCGCCGCGAGATTCTCGTCGGCAATCTCCGAAGGCACGGCAAATGCGGAGTCCACGGAAATGCTCATCGCCAGCGGCCGTCCGTTGCGGTCATAAATCGCGCCGCGCTCAGGAGTTATTTCAAAGCTGCGTTGCTGCTGGCGCAGAGCACGCGCAAGGTAGTCGCTGTGCCGGAAGAGTTGCAGGTAAGTCAGCCGCCCGAATACAGCGCCCATCCACAAGAACGCCACGCCGGCGATGACGAGCAAACGGACGTGGACGCGGTCTTGTCGCATGGCGATTCAGGTCGGCAAACACTCCGGTTTGCAGTTCAAAAGAACGGGAAATTTTTCGTATTGGAAAGCAATGCCGGGAATCACGGCGCCCGGTTCGGTCTCACGTACCGCGCGGCGGCCACTTCCGCGCCGTCGGGCGCTTCGTACTCTTGCACATTGGTCGGCAAAGGTTCGGTCAAGCCAAGTCGGCGGCGCGCAATCACGTCAATGCGCATGGGATTTCGCAAACCAGCGATTTCCAGTTTCAGCTCCGAATTCAAAGCCGCGGCCTTCATATGCTGGCCTTTCAGGTCTTCCAACTGAAAACTCAAATCGATGCAACGAAAGTGCTGGAAGATGTACAGCATGAAAAACGCTGCCACAACGCTTCCCAGCGCGACTGTCCGCCAGAGATTCCGCATCTTTGCCGGCTCGACGTTGCGCACCAGGCGCGAATTATCGATCCGCTTGACGGTGTGAAATTCCGCCGTTACCGCTTTCTTTCTCTTGCGCACCATAACTACACTCTTTCTGCACACCGCAGTTTCGCGCTTCGCGAACGCGGGTTTCTCGCCTTCTCTTCTTCGGTCGGCTGGATCACGTGTCGGGTGAGCACTTGGAGCGTTCTCTGACGCTCTTCCTCTTGAAACGCGTGCTTCACGATGCGGTCCTCGCGCGAGTGGTAGCTAAGCACCACCAGGCGGCCGCCGGAATTTAATGCAGCAGGGGTCCGTGAAAGAAACTGCCCGAGTTCCTCCATCTCTCGATTCACCGCGATCCGCAGCGCCAGAAACGTTTTTGTTGCGGGATGCAGTCTCTGCCTTCCCCATTGCTTACGGGCCCCTGCTACAGTCGTTGCCAAGTGCGCGGTATCACGTACCGGCCGTGCTCGTACGATCGCCTTGGCGATTCTTCTGGAATCGTGCTCATCCGCTTCGCGGTAGAGCAGGTCGGCTATCTCCTTTTCCGACCACTGATTCACAATTTCGTCTGCTGTCAACTCATCGGCAGTGTTCATCCGCATATCAAGGGCGGCCGCTTCGCGGAACGAAAATCCCCGCTCTCCTTGATCAAGCTGCATGCTCGAAACTCCCAAGTCGGCCAAGACCCCGTCCACCTTCTGAATCCCCAACTCTTGTGCGACCTCCGCAATCCTCGAGAAGGGCGACTGCACGACCATCACCTTCGCCCCAAAGCTCTTCAGCCGCTCCCGCGCCAACTCTAACGCCTGTGCGTCCCGGTCCAGGCTGATCAATTTGCCTGAGGTTAGCCGCTCGGCGATCGCTGCCGAATGCCCGCCGGCTCCCAGCGTGGCGTCTATGTAAGTTCCTTCCGGCCTGATGCCCAGCCATTCCAGCACCTCGTTCAACATCACCGGCGTATGCGCCGCACTCAATCTGTTTAGCCCTTCGCCCCGCTGCCCCACCGAAATTCTTTACTTCGTTATTTCCCTGCTTCTTTGCTTCTTAAATCCCCAGTGCCGTATCATCTGCAGCCGTGTACGGCTCATTCTTCAACTTATCCAGCACCCGGGTGTGGTTCATCACTTCCAGATAATTCAACGCCCCGAAAACGTCTACTTCGCCCATCGTTTGCGCTGCATCGCGCAGGACCGCTGGTAAAAGCACTCTTCCCTGCCCATCGAGTTCCGCATGTTGGCCGAAATAGCTCGTCCGCAAAAGGAACTTTTGCTTCGCCACGTGCGTGCTCGGCAGTTGCGCCAGCCTGTCCTCGATTTCCGACCAAACCTTCATCGGATAAATTCTTGCCGTTTCGCCCGTCGTACTTGTGATATAAAACTGGTTGCCGTACTCCTTGAGCTCGTCCAGAAACACCGAGGGTATTTTGAGACGCCCCTTCTCGTCGACTTTCGCCGGACAGTTTCCCCGCAGCTTCATAGTTCCTATTCAATGGCTGGTTTTGGACGCCCAATTTGCCCACGTTCACGATTGCCCTCGAGAACGTCTGGAATGCCCCGGGAGAAGCTCTACTTAACTCTACTACTGACCACTCTCTCCCACTTCTGGCCACATGATAGGCTGGTTTCTGGCGTTGTCAAGAAAAAACGTGTGGTCTTTTGAAAAATTTGTGTTTTCTTACGATCGCGGAAATCTGCAGTTTTCCCTACTACAGGTTGTGGTTTTTTTTGTAGGACATCTCTACCCTTCGTAGGCCTGCTCGCACCGCCAGAGCGCGGCATTTTTGACCGGGTTCTTCCCTTGGGCTAGGGATCGTGCTACAATTGGGATTGGTTGAATTTTGAATCTCGTCTCTTACTAGGAGCCATTACCATGGAATGGACAACCCCGCAGCACGAAGAGATTGATCTGAACTGCGAAATTAGCTCGTACGCCAACGCCGAGCTGTAGAGCCTTGACCGCGCCCAGCGGTCATTTGTCGGCGTGCCGGTATGCGCGTTAAAGTCCTCGGCTCCGCGGCCGGGGGCGGCTTCCCACAATGGAATTGCGCATGTGTTCAATGCATGGGTGTGCGCTCCGGCACCTTGAAAGCCCTCCCTAGAACACAAACCCAGGCAGCAATTTCCACAGACGG
>DATEWL010000128.1:0-3828 GCA_035258025.1 Candidatus Acidiferrum sp.
AGCCGTAGGCGATGGGGCTGGCCCCGTCCACGAGCCGCGTGCCTACGACGGAACCGACGATCTTCATGCGCTCCGAGTTGCGCGCGTTAAGGCCGGTGACGAGGCCGATCTCTGCAGCGAAGCGGGAAGTATCTGTCGCGGTCAGCAAGACGCCGCCCTTTTGGACGAAGGCTTGCAGCTTTGCAAGACCATCCCAGCCAAGGCCCGGGCGCATATCATCCGTCGAATCGTTCTTCCCGACGAGGTTTGGCGTTTCCGGCGTGTTCTTCCACGGCAGAGGATTGCCCCAGGCCATGGGCATGCCATTGACGATGGCGGTTGGCGAGGAGAAGTAGCCGACCGGGGGGAACAGGATCACGTCGTACTTGGCATTGAGGTCGTCGATCTTCGCGATCGTCTGCGTGCTGATGTAGTCGTAGGGAATATTGAGGTCGTCGAGCGCCAGCCGCCACCAGCCTTCGGTCTGCGTGCTGAGCCAGGTGTGCACAAACGCGATACGTGCGGCGCGCACGGGGTGCGTCTTCACGCTGGGAGTGGATCCGAGTGCGACGACCTGCAAGCCCAGATCGGCTGCTGCGCGATCAAGATCAACACGGCTCGCGTTGCGAATTACAAATGAGCCGCGGTTGAATTTTTTCCCGCCCGATTCGAATGGCTCCTCGGCCGCTTCTACGCCCACGTCTTTCATTTTGTAACGCAGCGTGGCGAGCGCAGGCTCGGCATTATTGTTGATCGCGAAGACCGTGCCCTCACCTTTCACGCCACCGGCGGGGTGAATTCCCTTCACCGGCTCCATCGCGGCGTCGAGAACTTTCGGATCGGTTACGCGCGTGACTTGCACGCCGAAAAGTTCGCCAAAGGTCCAGCCCGTGTCGTCATAAGGGGATTTCTGCGGATCTTCGGGGCTCCAGTATTGATGATCGAGCAGCGCATCGGCGATTCGCGAGTAGGGCTGGTCCATTCGAATGATGTAGCTGCCCGCGGGAAACTCGCGCGTCGTTGGCGCGGGCGGAGCGGCTTTTTCTTTCGAATCCGGCTGCTTCTTGGACTTGGATTCTTTCTTCACCGGCAGCGTTACCGTGAACGCCGACTTGGCGCGCGAGATTTCCACGGCCTGCTTTTGCAAAACGCGCAGTAGCTCCGCTTGCAACGTGGGACGCGGGTCATCGGCGGGAAAGACATACGCGGCAGGCCCTTCCGCAGAGGGTTTGGTCACGGAGCGCTTGGCTTTCAGATAAAAATTCTTCAGCAAGAGCTGCTTGTTCTCGTTGAAATAGTGAAGCGAAGTCAGCAGGCCTGTCTGCTCGTAATTATTGTTGTCGCGCTGCGACCAGAGCGTCTTGGGAAGCGGCGGATTCTGCCGATACCAGGTGCGCGAATACTCGTCGGGATCGAGGGTGCGCTCCTGCGTGTCCGCGCCGCCGTTGCCGAAAGTTTCATAGAGCCGGCTGATGCCGTTGTGCATCGCGGCGATGAACATCAAATAGCCGGGCGACCAGGTGTCAAAATCGCCGTGGGCGAAAACTCCGGGCATGCCGAATTTCGTCATGTCCGCCACGTTGCGCGAGCCGATCATCTGCCATTCGTCCGTAAGGATCGGATCGACCCATGCATTGTACGGACCGTCGCCGACGGTATTGTCATAGAGATAGGGCACGGACTCGTGGAGATCGTGGAGCACCTGCGCCTTCCAGCCGACATAGGTGTTCAGCACATTTTCAGTGAGCTTGAGCGTGACGCCCATGGCGTCGCGATTGTTGTCGTGCGCCACGTACTTGCCCCAATAGATCAGCGGCGGATAAAAATCTTTTGGGTGGGAAAGGTGCCATCTGTAGATGTCCACCATACGGTCGCGGCCATCGACTTCCACGACCGGAGTAATCAGCGTGATCATGCCGTCGCGAATTTCGCGGATGTACGGGCTTTCGTCCACAGCGAGTCGGTATGCCAGCTCCATCAGCGCGGTGGGCGCGCCGGTTTCCGGCGAATGGATTGTGCCGGTGATGTAGTAGACCGGCACGGCTTCTGCGACGAGCTTGTCGGCCTCCGCATCATCCAGTTTAATCGTGCGGGGATCGGCCAGCTTGGCGAGCCGCGCGCGATTTTCTTCGATATTTTTCAAATTCTCGGGCGAAGAGATGGCCACGGCGATCATCTCGCGGCCTTCTTCGGTCGTGCCGATGGAAAAAACCTTCACTCGGGGGCTGGCTTTCTCGAGCAGGCGCATGTACCTGTAAACATCTTTGGAGTAAGGAAGCACGCCGGGCGCGCCGGCCACGTCGCCGAGCACCGCCTCCGGGGTCGGCACGGTCTTGGAGGCAGGGAGATAATTGACGAGCGGCGAAGTGAAATAGGGCGCCGTCGTGTACTTCTGAATCTTCGCGGTGTAGGCCTCGTCGACTTCCTGTTTGGGGCCACGCGCGGGAGCCGTTTCACCATCCGCCAGCGCCACGGCAGCCGAACCAAATGCGTATAACAGAAGCAGGGCAATCCTCAGGCCGGAATGGTGGCGCATTACTTTCTCCTTGGTTTTGGCGAACGCGGGATTGTAACTCACTTTAGACGCGGCAAACTCACTCTACCGGTACGGGAATGTGCGCTCAATCTGCAGAAAGAAACGCCAGGCATACGGGCGACGGCACGTGAACGACTTCGCCCGTGGGAATCAGCTTGCCGGTGGCCGCGTCGATTCGAAATTCGATAATCGTGTTTGAATTTTGATTTTCCGCCAACAGGTAACGTCCTGTTGGATCGATCGCGAAATGCCGCGGTTCTTTGCCTTGCGTCGGCACATTCTCGATATGCGTTAGCGTGCCTCTTTGCGGGTCGATGGCAAACACAGTAATGGTGTCCTCGCCGCGATTCGATGTGTAGAGGAACTTGCCACTCGGATGCCGCGTGATTTCGGCGGCGTCGTTGCGGCCCGGGAATCCCTTGGGAAGGGTAGAGATTCTCTGGAATGAGGTGGGAACAAAGTCATCGATGCCAATCATGTGGAACGCCGTAACGGTAGATTGCAGCTCACCCAGAACATACAGAATACCGCCGCTGGAAAACGCGGCATGCCGAGGTCCTGTACCTGGCGAAGGCTTGGCGGATAGATCGCGTACGGAATGCGACCAAGTGCTTTGCACCGGTCCTATCGACAGAGTGCCTTTCGTTGCATCAAATCCGTAACGTAACACTCGATCGAGACCCAGGTCCGCGACATACACGGAGCGATCGTCAAATGAAGGCTCAGTCCAGTGAGCGTGCGGACTGTCCTGGCGCTCTTTGTTGGGGCCAAGCTTGCCCTCGTCACGGACATTGGCAGTGGCAGCGATTAGCTTGCCGTCCTCGGCGATCGGAAACACCACGACATTGCCGGATGTGTAGTTCGCAACAAAAACATACTTTCCCGTACGATCGAAAGAGAGATAGCACGGGTCTTCGCCAAGGGCGGGCATCTGATTCAGTTGTGTGAGCTTCCCGCTCTTCGTATCCACGACAAAAGCGCTTACGGTGCTCGCTTTGCCTGCTTCGTTCGCTGCATACAAGAATTTCCCGCTGGGGTGCACCAACACCCACGAGGGATCCGGCGTCTCCGCCGCAACGCCCTTCGGCGTCAGCTTCCCAGTGTCCGCGTCAAACTCAAACGCGTAAATCCCTTTGCTCTCCGTCTTGGCCGTGTAGGTCCCAACGAACGCGAGATACTTGTGAGTTGTAGGCGGTTTAGCGGCCGACCCACCGATAGCCGAAAAAACAAGCGGCACGATCAGAAGTGAAAAAGCAAAAACTCGGCGTGTCATTTTCATGGGCAAGTAGTGTAACGCAAGCCGAATCAGAAGA
>DATEWL010000129.1:0-4140 GCA_035258025.1 Candidatus Acidiferrum sp.
GACGACACCACCAAGCCTCTCTTTCCCTTCGGCTGGGGTCTAAGCTACTCCACTTTCAAGTATGAGAATCTCCGCCTGACGCCTGATTCCATCGGCCTAGAAGGAACCACGCACGTCAGCGTAAACGTAACCAACACCGGCAAACTTCGCGGAGACGAAGTCGTACAACTGTACATCCGCGACGAAATCAGTTCCGTAACGCGCCCCATCAAAGAACTGCGCGGCTTCCGCAGGATTTCGCTCAACCCCGGCGAGACAAAAACGGTCGAGTTCTCTCTCGGTTTCGATGAGCTGTCGTTCTTAAATCGCGACATGCACAAGGTCGTAGAGCCAGGTACGTTCAAGATCATGGTGGGCGGGAATTCCGTCGACTTGATAGATACGACTCTGACGGTTGTAGAAAAATAATCATAGTTTCGTGCATTCAGATCTTGAGCAGCAGCTTGTGGCTCTCGCAAGGAGCACAGTAAGGCGCGCTCCGAAGGCAATCGTAAATTGAATTACAAAGGTGAACCATGGCCCAATCTTCAAACGCACCGATGACGCTCGGCATCATTGTAGGAAACCGGGGCTTTTTCCCCGGCCATCTCGCCAGCGAGGGCCGTCGAGACATGATCGCCGCGCTCACGGCCAAAGGCATCAAGCCGATCGTGCTGGAAGAGAGCGACTCGAAACACGGCGCGGTAGAAAGCCGGGAGGACTCCAGAAAATGCGCCGAGCTTTTCAAGAAGCACCACGAACAAATCGATGGCATCGTCGTCACGCTTCCGAACTTCGGCGATGAACGAGCCATCGCGGACACGCTCCGTATGGCCGACCTCGGCGTTCCCGTCCTGATGCAAGCCACGCCGGACACGCCCTCGCGCATGCTGATCACCGATCGCCGCGATAGCTTCTGCGGAAAAATGTCGGCGTGCAACAATCTGGCGCAGTATGGAATTCCCTACTCGCTAACGACACTTCACACCGAAGCGCCCGACTCCGCAGCCTTCCAAAAAGATCTCGACTGGTTCCTCGCCGTTTGCCGCGTCGTCAAAGGCCTCAAACGGCTTCGCATCGGCGCCATCGGCGCGCGCCCAGCGGCTTTCAACACCGTTCGTTACAGCGAAAAAATTCTCGAAGCAAACGGCATTTCCGTCGAAACGCTCGACCTCTCCGAAGTCATGGGCAGAACCGCCCGCCTCAAGGACGACGACAAAAAAGTGACCGACAGGCTCGCCGCGATCCGCCAGTATGTCTCGACGCAAAGCATCCCCGACGCCTCACTCATAAAAATGGCCAAGCTCGGCGCGGTCATCGACACATGGATGCGCGACACCGAAGTGACCATCAGCGCCATCCAATGTTGGACCTCTCTCGAGGAATTTTTCGGCGTGGTCCCCTGCACGGTCATGAGCATGATGAGTGACCAGGGCCTCTCCAGCGCCTGCGAAGTCGACGTCGCCGGCGTCATCGGCATGCACGCCCTGCAGCTCGCCTCGCAAACGCCCAGCGCGCTCCTCGACTGGAACAATAATTACGCTGACGACCCCGACAAAGCTGTCTGCTTCCACTGCAGCAACCTGCCCAAACATTTTTTCAAGGATGTCCGCATGGACTTTCAGGAAATCATCGCCGGCACCGTCGGCAAGGACAATACCTTCGGCACCTGTGTCGGCCGCGTCAAAAGCGGCCCCATGAGTTTCGCGCGCTTCTCCACCAACGACCGCGCCGGAAAAATTTCCGGCTACGTCGGCGAAGGCGCCTTCACCGACGATCCCCTCGAAACCTTCGGCGGCGCCGGCGTAGTAAAAATCCCGCATCTCCAGAAGCTTCTCCGTTACATCTGCGAAAACGGCTTCGAACACCACGTCGCCGCAAATTTCGCCACCGTAGCCTCTGCAGTCCACGAAGCCACCACCCGCTACCTCGGCTGGGATGTCCACTCTCACTCAGCCTAATCCCGGGTTTGCTGCGCTTGGCCCGCTACGAACAAACCGTCGATTTGACCAGTGTGTCAAAAGTGTGTATTCTTCGATATGAGCAGTCGTGAGGTCATCCAGCGCTTACGAGAAGACGGCTGGTATGAAGTTGCGCACGAGGGAAGTCACAAGCAGTTCAAGCACACAGCGAAAAAGGGAAGGGTTACTGTCCCTCATCCGGTCCGCGACATCCCTATCGGCACGCTTAGAAGCATTGAAAAACAAGCCGGCATCAGGCTGAGGTAAAATGGACTACATCGCCTATCTACACAAAGAAAGCAAATCCGATTTTGGCGTCAGCTTCCCCGATTTTCCCGGCTGCATAACAGCAGGAAAGTCGCTCGACGAGGCTCGCCGCAAAGCTCCCGAAGCGCTGGCGTTTCATATCGCAGGAATGAGGGAAGACGGAGAAAAAATTCCCAAGCCGTCCAAGCTCGATGATTTGACCGGAGACCCCAATAGACAAAATGCAGTAGCTTTCCTGGTGACCACAGACTTCCCAAAATCAAGAACCGTTCGCGTCAATGTTACCGCCCGCGAAAATCAGATCGAGCTTATCGACCGTCTAGCCAGGCAAGCGGGCATGACCCGCTCCGCATATATGGTGCAATCGGCAACGTCAGGAGTCGTCCACAAGAAACGTGATGGATCCCGACGCCGTTTAATAAGTGTGTTCTCAAAGCAGGCGAAGCCCAGCAGGACCAAGGGGTAATAGTCAACCACACCTTTTCGTTTCAATAAGCGCGAGATGGACGGATTGCTGGCCAGATTCTTCCAAGTGTACGGGCTCGCCCTTGATCTCATACGGTTTCAGCCACTCGGGATCAAACCAGTCGGCGTCGTACCCTTCCTCAGGTTTATCGACAGATTCCCAGCCGAGAAATCTATCGATGAGTGCACCCTCTCATGCTGCTGAAGACCCGGCTTCTACGCATGCGCCGTGCGCGGCACTTCGCTCATCAATTGGTGGATGTTGCCCTCGCTATCCTTGAATGCGGTCATCCACAAATCGTGCGTAGGCATCGGCGCGATCAGCCGCGGCGGCGCGACGATCTCCACGCCATGTCCCACCAGCCGCTCGTAGCCGGCCTGAATATCCGGCACGCGGAAATAGAAGATTGAGCTCGGGTGATCGTATTCGGGCGACGAAGCCGTCCCCAGCATCAGCCGGACCCCGCCACAATCAAAAAACGCCATGCTCGGCACCGTGAACAGCAGCGGCAACCCCAGCACATCGCGGTAAAATGCGGTCGCGCGCTCCACGTCCTTCACGATGATGGAAATCTGCCCGATGTTCTGAATTCCCAGATTTGCCGCTGCTGCGCTCATTCCCCTTTACCTCCGGCGAAAGATTAGTTAGCATAGCTAACTATCTTCCATGCCTCCTGTCAAGCACAAAAAAAACAAGCGCAAAAATCTCGCCGCTCCAAAAGCTTCGTTCGCCCCACCCTCAACTCCGCCTGTCACTCCCGCAATCGCCTCTTCGGCCGCCGCTCAGGTTGACTCCTCGCCAATCTCGCAAGCCCTCTCTTCGCCCGACCTGCCACCTTCGCTTGCGGCGATGGACGTTGCCGACCAGCTCCACTCCGCCGCCATACATTTGCTCCGCCGTCTGCGCGTCCGCGACCGCGAAACCAGCGTCGGCCCTGCCCAGCTCTCCGCGCTATCCGTCCTCGTATTCGGCGGCCCCAAATCGCTTGGCGAACTCGCCGACGCGGAACAAGTCCGGCCCCCTACCATGAGCCGCATCGTCGCCGGCCTCCAGCGCTCCGGCTTGGTACGCCGGCACGCCACAGAGGACGGTCGCCGCGTCCGCCTCGAAGCCACTCCCAAAGGCGTCAGCCTGATGTGGGAAGCGCGCAAACGCCGCGTGGAGTCCCTTGCCAAAGCCGTGGCGGGGCTCCCCGAGAACGAAAAGCAGCAGCTCCGCGAAGCCCTTACGCTGCTCCGGCAAGTTCTGCGAAATCTCTAGCATTTCACCGGGGCCGAGCTTTTTTTCAATGCGAAAAATAAGCGAAGCGGTTGGAGGAACGTTCGAACTAGGAGGATTGCGAGTAAGGCTGAGAGGAAGAGAGTTTCGTGTACTCGACGCCGTATCGAAATACCAGGCCGCCGGAGAGAGGTTCGACGCGCTTGATTTGGGCTGGAACGAAAAGCGCCGCCTCTCCGGGCGAGAATG
>DATEWL010000130.1:0-4770 GCA_035258025.1 Candidatus Acidiferrum sp.
CCAGCTTCTGCAAGTCCCGTTGGAATTTTGGCAAGCCGGCTATCACAAAAACGAAGAATTCGAAGCCGATCGAGAAGGTGTTCGCCTAGCCGTTGAATCCGGCTACTCGCCCTACGGCGCAGTCGACATTTTTACGCGGCTGGCAAAGCTCTGCAACGAATATGTCATCCACGCGCAAAGCCCCGAAGAAGAATTGTCCGAACTCGCGATCCAAAGTTTGACTGGTTATTTTCGCTCGCACCCGCTCCCGTCCGAGCGACTCGACCAAGTCAATCGCCTAATCGCCGAGGAGCATTGGGAAGACCGCAAAACGCAAAAACCATTCCACATCGAATACGAAGTTCATAACGGCCAATTCGTGAAATAGCAGCTTGGACGAAAAACGTGGAATGCGAATGAAGGAAGGGAATTAAACGAGGAAACGTTAGGCCGTTAAAATAGTCCGGGGATTTTCATTCCGGATATACCGGGAATGCTACCAGCGAGATTCTTCATCTGGTTGGCGAGTTCTTCATCGACGCGGCGGGAGGCTTCGTTGACCGCAGCGCGCACCAGGTCCTGCAACATTTCCTGATCCTTGCTTGCAAAAACTTCCGGCTCGATCCGCAGGTCCACGATTTGCTTCTGGCCGTTCATTTTTACGGTGACCATGCCGCCGCCCGCCGAAGCTTCCACGGCTACGCCATTCACTTGTTGCTGCAAGTCTTCCTGCACCTGCCGCAACCTCGAGAGCATCTGCTGGATCGCATTGACTTCCATCAGGACTCCTCTTGGCGCCATTTTACTTCGGAGATCTTTCCTCCGAAGCGTTGCAGCATCGACCGCACCATCGGATCTCGCTCGAACTGCTCGCGCAACTCTTGAGTGCCCGATGTTCCGCGCGACGCAGTTGCTGCAACTGCTTCTACTTTAGCACACACTCTTACAGGACGGCCCAGCACTTTGCTCGAAGAGGCACGGACCCTTTCCAGTGAGTCGCGTCCTTCCATCATCTCGGCGAACGCGCGCTTGTCCGCCGAAAAATAAATTCTCAGCTCCGCGCCTTCCAGTTCCCATCGGCTGCCTTGCTCCACGATCTCTCCGAGAAATCTCTGCTGCGTCTGAATCGCC
Source organism: Candidatus Acidiferrum sp. (assembly GCA_035258025.1). GTDB lineage: Bacteria > Acidobacteriota > Terriglobia > Acidiferrales > UBA7541 > Acidiferrum. The sequence continues at coordinate 1,111 of DATEWL010000130.1, forward strand.
GTCTTGATTTCTGTAACTTGTTCCTGCGTGATTCCATCAGCGCGCGCCTCAGCAGCAGCCTCGGTGCTCGCCTCGTTCTCTACTTCAGATTCAGGCGAAGCTACAACGGTTGCCGGAGGCTCTGGTGCTGGCGCCGGAGCGGCCTTGATTTCCGCGCGGGCCGGTGCTGCCGCCGCAGCCGTCGGAGAAAAACTCGGCGCAGTGAAGCGCGGCGGAGCAAAAGTTGTTTGCGGTGCAGGCGAAACACCTCGGGTTGGCAGCACTTGCGGTGCAGCTGTAGTGGCAGCCGACACGGCACTGCTCCTCGTCGCGCCTGAGCTTGCTGTGTTCACTGCCGTCCCACTGCGAAGTTCCGCCAGCAACTCTTCCATCGGCGCGAGCCGCTGCGCGTTGATCAGCCGAAGCAAGCCCATCTCCAAATGCACGCGGGCATCTGGCTTCCGTCGAAGATCGTCATCGGTCTGCAAGAGAATCTGGAAAAATCGCGTGAGGTCCTCTTCGCTGAACTGCGCCGCTGCATTCGCCAGGGCGGGTCGTTGATCCGCCGTAGCTGCGATCAAATCCGAATCCGCGCCGGAGACTCGTGCGATCAGCAAGTTGCGCATGTGGCGGATGGCCTCACGGCAAAAATGTTGAAGATTGCGCCCTTCCTTCTGGAACGTGTGCACCAGCCCGAGAGCGCGGTCCGCCGATCCTTCCGCGATGGCCGCGACAAGTTCATTGAGCGAATCTTCAGGCACAACCCCAAGCAGTTCGCGAACCTCTTTGTCCGAAATGTTGTCGCCGCAGTAGGCTCTCGCCTGTTCCAGCAGAGAAAGCGCGTCGCGCAGGCTGCCTTCCGCCATTCGCGCAATCACCGCCAGCGCGCCCGGCTCGATCGTCAGGTTTTCTTTCTTCGCGATCTCTTCCAGACGCCCGGTGATTTCCGCGAACGTCAGCGCTCGGAAATGAAAGTGCTGCGAACGCGAACGAATCGTATCGGCCAGATTTTCCGGCTCGGTCGTGGCCATCACGAAAATCACGCGGTCCGGCGGCTCTTCAAGTGTTTTCAGCAGGGCATTGGAAGCTTCGCTCGTGAGCATGTGCGCTTCATCGAGAAGCACGACCTTGCTGCGCGAAGCTGCCGGCGCATAGCGCACCATTTCGCGCAACTCGCGGATCTGGTCGATGCCGCGATTCGAGGCCGCGTCGATTTCGATCACGTCCAGAGAAGTTCCCGCCGCAATCTCTTTGCATGAATCGCATTCGCCGCAAGGTTCCGCTGTCGGTCCGTTCACGCAATTCAGCGCCTTCGCAAGAATACGCGCCGCAGTGGTTTTTCCCACGCCGCGCGCGCCGGAAAAAATATACGCATGCGCCACGCGATTGTTCTTGATCGCGTTTGCCAGGGTAGATGTGACGTGGGATTGTCCGACGAGATCGCTGAATGTTTGCGGGCGCCACTTCCGTGCTATGACCTGGTAGCTCATTTGTCGTCAGGCTACTTCGAACTTCCGTCCTGTTTCTTAAGCCAAAGCAAAAAAAAGACCATCCCCACGAATGCCAAAACAAACGTAACGAGAATTGTTCCACCGAAGATCATGATTACGTTCTCAGAGCCCAGCGCGCGCCAGCTAGCTTTCGATTTTCACTGTCAACCGCAAACTGTTTTTCGGCGCGAGGAACTTCGGGTGATCTGCGGCACCCGAGGCAATCCCGATACCGTTGCTCCCTTCCGGGCCTGGCGGGGTTCGCGGGACCTCGTTGCACAGAGCCCGAAGTTCCACGCTCCGACAGCCGCGCTCTTCGCGCCGCTGCTGGTTTGAGTTTAACACACAGAAGTTTAAGTCGCGCCACTCGAGGATATTGTTCCGCGCCGCGATTCGATTTCCCAAACTAAATTCCCGGCGCAGCAATCACTTCGCAACAAGTCGGCTCACAGCAAGTCTACGGTTTTGCTGTTGCGGCGGGAGCCTCCGGCGGTTGCACTTCGGATGGATTCACCCAGTTCACTTTGAACGGTCCCGTGCCATGGATCTGTACGATCGTTTCGCCCTTGCATAGCGCAAAATGCCGCATCTCCTTGGGCATCATCACGAAGTTCCCAACGTTCATCGTTTGCAGCTTGCTCTCGTCGAAAGTTTCACCAGCGGCTACAAGGAACGTTCCTTTCAACACCGTCAAATTTTCGTCCGTGGGATGCCAGTGCGCAGGGACTTTGATTCCGTCCGAGCATCGAATGCGGAGCACAAACGCCGCATTGTCGGCATTGAAATCCCCGGACACAGCGGCCAGTTCGCAGCCTTTCATGATCGGGATCCATTTCAGATCAGCGAAGCGCACGATTTTGTGCGCTGAGTCGCTTTCTTTTTTCTCCTGGCTATAACTCGCGGCCCCGAAGACTGTCATCGCCAGTGCCACTGCACAAATACTTTTCGATACTTTCTTTTTCATTGTCGCTCCCTCCGCCGGAACAACGCGAGGGCAGCCGCCGTTTTAGTGGGCGGCTGCACACTTGCGTTTTCTGAATTGAGACATTTCCTTTGCCTTGCTAGTTCTTGGGATAGTTGGGGTCGGCTTTCACTTCCAGAATCTGCTTGGTATGCCGTTCGCTGTGCGCAGCGATGAGGAGAACAAACTCGTAACCGTCAAGCTTTACTCCCATCGGGCTGTCGAGGCCGTGATCGCGCAATCCCGGCGTCGTTTTCACGAACACTTCGGTTTTCTCGCGGCTCTCGACGAAATGTTTGATGGCGCCGTCGGGTGTGCCGAAGCGGTTCGTCGGGACAAGCGGCTCAGGCGCCTGTGCCTTTTGCGAGCGGTCAGGAATCATCGCCACAACCATGTCGTCGGTCTTTTTGAGGTCGCGGCTGGGAACTGCGGGGGCGATCATCACTTTTTCAACAATGATGGTGCGGATAAAATCTTCGGAAGCGGCGATGTGTTCCATTACTTGCGCGATGGACCAGCGATCCGGTCCGGCTTTGAAAGTCCATTGCGCTTCCGACAGCCCGGCAGTAGCTTCCAGAACGGCTTTCTTCGTGATTTCAAGATATTGCACCGCCCGGTCCTTTTCCGCTTGCGTCACATCTTGCGCGCGAAGCGATGTGGCTGCCGAACACGCCAGTACCGCAATCGCAGCTCCTGCTATGAGTCGCTTGAACATGTTTTGCTCACTTTCGGTTTGTGATTGGTGAGGGAAACGGAAAACTTTGGGAACACTGCGAGCCTATCCGAATGGCTGGGAATGGCGGACGTGCTCGAGGTGAAACCCTCCGTGTGTCAAGCAATGTACCAGTGATTTCGCGCCGGGTCCATTGCCTCCGTCTCGCCGCGAAAGCTTGGGTGAATTGGCTTGCTGCCGTCCCTCGCAAAGAAGTACGGGCTCAGAGTGAGCGGAGTAACGGCGGAGGGGTACCCCCTCCCCGGTTTTCTTGTAAATGCGGATTCTACGGGGCTTGTGGGTACGTTTATCGGAAGTGCGGATTCTAAAGGGGATAGTGGAGAAGAAACATGAGTGGAGAAGAGCGCGAACGAAGCACGGACCTAAAGGTCTGCCACTACAAAAGCGGGGAAGAGTTCGACCGGCAGGAACGTGCCGTTCGTGGCGGGTTGCGGAGGCACGGACGTAGTTCCTTTCTCCTCCGTGAATAGAAACACGCAGAGTATAACATATTGGTA
>DATEWL010000131.1:0-3190 GCA_035258025.1 Candidatus Acidiferrum sp.
CCGCGGTCATGTTTGCGATTTTTCTGGCGGCGAATGTCGTGCGCTGGTGGGTTATCCGAACCCTGGGAAATCACTGGAACGTCCAGGTGATGGATTCTACAAGCCTCGGCGTCGTCTCCTCGGGACCGTTCCGCTATGTTCGCCACCCAAATTACGCTGCGGTCTTTGCAGAGATGCTCTCGCTCCCTTTGATCCATACGGCATGGATTACCGCCATCGTTGGTTCGCTCGCACACATCGGCGTACTCTCGATGCGACTTTCCACGGAAGAGCGCGTGCTTCTAGCCAATCCCGAATATCAGGCCACCATGGCCAACAAACCGAGATTCATCCCCGGTGTCTTCTGAAAAAAAGAATTAGCCTTTTCTGGCGCATTCCAGCCCTTGTGCTGTTCGTTTCGCTCACCCCATCAATGTCTCCCGCGCAAACAGTTGCCGATGGCAGTGACTCTGCCTTCACGGAGGTGCCAGACCTGAAAGAAGGCTTCCGCCTTCTTTATGTGCAGAAGTATCCCGAAGCCCGAGAAAAGTTCTCCGCGTGGACTTCTGAACACCCCGCCGATCCGTTTGGGTTTGTAGCTACGGCGGCGAGCTATCTTTTTGAGGAGTTTTACCGCCAGAGCGTATTGACCAGTGACTTTTTCCTGGATGACAAAAAGTTTCTTCGAGGAATCGAGGGGAAGCCCGATCCCGAGCGCCTCAAGAGCTTCGACGCGGAGCTGGCGCAAGCCCGCAAGCTCGCCAACGCGCGCCTCTCGAAGGACAAGAATGACGCTGCGGGGCTCTTTGCTTTGACGATGGCCGCCGGCATGGAATCTAACGCCGACAGTATCCTCGAAAAAAAGCATCTCGATGGCCTTAAAAGAATGAAGGAAGCCAACGAGCACGCCAAGCTCCTGTTAGCGCAACGGCCCGATGCAAATGATGCTTGGGTCGCGCCGGGCTCGGCGGATTACATCATCGGTTGCCTTTCTGGCGGCACTCGAATGGTCCTGTGGTTTGGCGGTATTCATGGCGATAAAAAGCTTGGCATGGAACTGGTCGGAAAAACGGCTGACAACGGCCGGTATCTCGAGCCATTTGCGAAAGTTCTTCTGGCGCTGGCAGCACGGCGCGAGAAACAGAATGCCTTGGCGCAAAAGCTCTTGCATGAATTGACCGAGGAATTTCCAGACAGCCCGCTCTTCGCCGCGGAATATGCGAAGGTGATGGGCCGGCCGATTCCAGCGGAGATCAAGCCGAATTAGGTTCGCAGGTGGCCGATGACCTCCATCCTTTGAATACCCAAGTTTCCTCAATCTTCTGCCGGGACAGTGCTTCGCTCATTGTTCATCCTGAAGTGATGCAAATTTCACCGCACTTGGGCACGATTGTTCTAGAATTGCATTCCCGGACCGTCCCGAACCGGCAATCATTCTCAAAAGGCGGTGGCTTGTGTTTCAACAGGACCTCTTAAAAGGCCGGGCGATCTTCTTGACAGGCGGCGGAACGGGCTTGGGCCGCTCCATGGCTATGCGTTTTGCCGAGCTTGGCGCGCGCATGTACCTAGTCGGCCGCCGCGAGGAACCTCTGAAGGAAGTTTGCTCGGAAATTCACCGCGCGGGCGGCTCAGCGGCGTTCACCACCTGCGACGTCCGCGATTACGGCGCCGTCGAGGCCGCCGCGGAAAAAGCCGAGCAGCAGTTTGGCCGCATTGATACGGTCGTCAATAACGCCGCTGGAAATTTTATCGCGCGCACGGAAAAGCTTTCTCCAAATGCCTTCAACACTGTCGTGGGAATCGTGCTTAACGGCTCATTTCATTGCACGCAGGCTTTTGCCAAGCGCTGGATCGCTCAGAAGCTCGGCGGCAATGTCTTGAGCATCGTAACCACTTATGCCGCAGCCAACAGCGGTTCGGGGTTCATCGTGCCCTCCGCATGCGCGAAAGCCGGCGTACTGGCCATGACCACTTCTTTGGCCGTCGAGTGGGCCAAATACCACATCCGGCTGAATGCCATCGCGCCCGGGCCATTTCCCACCGAAGGCGCGTGGTCGCGTCTGATGCCCTCAAGACAATTTGAGGAGCACGCCAAAGACAAGCACCCCATGAAGCGCTTCGGACGTCACGAAGAGCTGGCTAACCTCGCCGCGTTTCTCGTGAGCGACATGGCGGAATACATTAACGGCGAGTGCGTGGTAATCGACGGCGGACAGTGGCTGCGCGGCGCGGGCGAGTTCAACGACCTTCTCATGCTGCCGGAAGCTGCGTGGGAAGCGCTCGAAGCTGCTCGCACCAAAAAATCTTGACCTTGGCTATTCCGGTAGAGCGCGTTTGCGCAGCTCCACACGCATCTTCACATCCCCGAGCGCCAAGCCGTTTGCTTCAGCGTGTACGCTGACTTCCTGAGGCTCGGGGTTTTTCGGTGGCGGATCTCCAAGCGCGGGCAAATTCACTTCCAGGCGTACTGTTCCCATCTGCTTCGCTCCAACCAAGAATTTCAGACTGCCCGTTTGCAAGGTCCAGCCGGGCGGCAGATTGACGGAAAGCGTGAATTCTCGCGATTCCGCCGTCTGATTGCGCAGCCACAAAGGAATCACAAATGTGCCGCCCGCCTGTTGAGCGATTTCCGGTGGGTCCGGATGGGGCAGTTGCATCAGTCCGTGGGCGCGGCGAAAATCGGCGTAGTAACTCCAAGGTCCGGCAAGCTCGACGGAAACTTCGGGCAGTGCTGGCGCCGGTGTCGCCTCGGGCCGCGCAAAAGGAATCGGCCCCGGAGTAATCCCCTCAAAAACATCTCCCGTCACGCTTCCACCAACCAGCGACTTCCCTAGCACAAAACTTATCCCGCTGCTCCAGAAACTATCCGATGTGACCATCTTTTCGATTTGCGTTTCGTCCATTTTAGTAAGCGTATCAATGAAACTCTTCGCCTGGGTTTCATGGCGGCGAAAAGACTCCAGAGCAATACGCCAATAGGCCTGTTTCGCTGACTTCGATATTTCCTTTACGGAATACTTGGGACCTTTGTCGCGAAAAATATCCTCTTTGTCGGCATCTGGGAAGTAATAGATTTTCTTCGCCTGCCAGGGCCGCAGATTCTCTAGATAGGGTTCCAACCGCCGCAAGGGCGCCGCGACCAGCTCGGGAAACGCGGCCGGATCGCCGGCCAAATCGAAAGCCTCGGTCGCCAGCACCCCAGACGCCTGAT
>DATEWL010000132.1:0-2663 GCA_035258025.1 Candidatus Acidiferrum sp.
TGCCGTTCGAAAGAACTTGGCGGGCTTCTTCGTTGCGCGACTCGCGGGCCAGAAGCTGTCCATACATCAAATAGGCCGGGATGTAATCGGCGTTATGCTCCACGAGGACGCGAAAGTGGCCATCGGCTGCACTCGGGTCCCCGCTGTTCATGCACTCCATCGCCAGACCGTAACGCGAGAAGGCGTCGTCCGGCTTTTTAGCGACGAACTCTTCGAGCATCTGCCGGCGGGTTTTCTTTTGGTCTGTCATGGTTGCTCCCGTATTATACGGGGAAAGAGACTGCGTCCCAAAGCAGCCGAGGAGCGGGGAACAAATGAAGCGCAAGCAGCTGGTGAAGAGTGAAATGAGCGGGGAAGTGGCGTTAAAAGGCAAGCCCGTCAGCGCGTCGCGGTCGGAGATGACGGAAATCGTATTGCCTGCTCAGACGAACCCTTTGGGGAAGCTTCTCGGTGGGCAAGTAATGCATCTGGTGGACATGGTAGCCGCGATGGCGGCGCACCGGCATTCGAACAGTTACGTAGTGACAGCGTCCGTGGACTACATCGATTTTCGCAATCCCGTAAATTTGGGCGAGATTGTCAATCTGAAATCGCAAGTAAACCGTGTGTTTCGAACATCGATGGAAGTTGGCGTCGAGGTCTATTCGGAAAACGCGATGACGGAGGAGCGGAAGCACACGACGTCGGCGTATGTCACGTTTGTAGCGATCGATGAACACACCAGGCTTCCCAAGCCTGTAGCGCCGTTGATTTTGAAGACTCCCGAGGAGAGACAGCGCTTCCGAGAGGCGGCGAAACGGCGCAAGGTGCGGCTCGCGTTGCGCTACGGAAAGAGACATATTGTTAGCTGAAAATTTGTTCAGGGCTAGGTGACGTTGCCGGACCAAAGGATGGGAGTCGTGGGCCAACCGCTGCCGCCGGCCGGCTCTTCGGTAATAGCAATAGCTTTCGTATTGTCCATGGACTCGGGCGGGGCGGAAACGTAAAGCATTAGTTTCCCGTTGGCGTCGGGGCGCACCATCGCCGAAGGCATGGGCGGCGCGCCTTCCTTCTTTGGAATGAACCACACCTGCAACACGTGATTGGCCGTGGGCATCGGAACTTTTTCGCCCATGATGCATACGCCGAGTTGGGAATGCCATTTGGCTTCCAGCGTTTCGGGGTGAGCGTGTTCCCCCCAGAGAGCAATTTTGTGGGAATTGGGATCCATCATGATGGTGGCCTCGCGCTTGGCATCGGCGAGTTGTTCTTCGATTCTTTGGCGTTCGATGTTTAGCGCGGCGGCGCGTTCATTGGCCTCGCGAATTTCCCCTACAAGTCGGCGGGTGTTCCACGCGGAGTAAATCGAAAAGACCAGGAGCGCGGCAACGCCTGCCCAAAGCCAGAAAGGAATAACGCTTTTGGTGGGAATGATATGGGGCTTCGCTTGGGATTGCGCTTCGGCGCGGACCGTTTGCATCAGACGGCCTTTGAGCATGTCCGAGGGAGCAGCTTCGGGAGCCGTGTAGGCGAGTTGGCTGACGAGCCAGCGCGCTTCCTCAACAGCCTTGGCGCAGTCGGCGCAATCAGTCGCCAGATGCACTTCGAGCGCGGCGCGGTCCTCGGGATCGAGCGCACCGAGAGCGTAGGCTTCGATCAGCTCACGGAATTGGTCGCAGTTTTTCACGTTGTGGCCTGCAATCCTTCTTTCAGGCGAAGCAAACCGTTTCTTATCCAGCTTTTGACCGTGCCGAGCGGTTCTTCGAGTGCTGCCGCAATTTCGGAATGACTTAGACCTTCAAAATAGGCAAGTTCGATGGCTTTTTTCTGCTGCGGACTGAGCGAAGCCATCAGGGCGCGGACGCGCTCGACACGGCGTTTTTCGTCCAGGACCTTTTCATACTCGGGCGCGATGACGGCGCTCGGCAACTCGTCGGGTTGATCCTCGCGGCGGCGCTGGCGTTCGCTCTTCAGACGAAGCCGGTCGAGCGCCCGGTTCCGCGCCATGGTGCACAGCCAGGGAACAAAAGGGCCGCGAGAGGCGTCATACTGGTCGGCGTTGCGCCAGAGTTGCAGGAAGACATCCTGGACGACCTCTTCGGAGATCGAGGCCTGCTGGAGAATGCGCAGGACCAGGCCGTAGACCAGGCGCGAGTGGCGATCGTAGAGCTGTTCGAAAGCGCTCACGTCTTTTTGAAGAAGGCGCGGCAACAGCGTCGCGTCGGGCGACACTTCGCGGGGGCCAGTGGATGTGAAAGCCGCCAGGAACACGAGTGTCGGCTTCTTCCTCTCCTGAAAGACTATACGGCGAAAACGACAATTCGGATGATCAGGTGGTCAGCCCGAACCTGTGTGTGAAGCCACAGTTCGCATCTCATCCGCCACCGCAAGAGCTTGTTCGATGCAGGCGCCGATGGCGGGTCCGCGGAGATAGTTTCCCACAAGCTTGAGGTTTAAAAAGAACGAAGTTTCTCGCAAGACACTGTCAACGCGCGTGGTGTGGCCGAGGTTGTATTGAGGCAGAGCTCGCGGATAGATTTGTACGCTCGAAAAGGCGGGAACGCCGCGGATAGAGAGGATTGGTCCAATCTCTCGATGAACGATGGCGCTTATCTCTTCGACGGAAAGCGCCACAGCCTGGGGATCTGTAGCGCCGCCGATAAAGCTGGTCAGTAAGACAGAAC
>DATEWL010000133.1:0-6895 GCA_035258025.1 Candidatus Acidiferrum sp.
CGCCCATTCCAGGAATGGCTTCCGCAACCAAGCCCGGCAAAATCGCCCATCGACGGCCGAGAATTAGAAACAGGAGTAATGCCGTCGCCACGTCGATCACCCATTGCATCGGTGGGGCAAGCACCGTCCAGAAGGATAGGAAGTCCGAGACTGCAGCGACTAGAAAAGCAACGGCCTGCCGTTTGCGCGACGGCCGCTGGATGGGAGTCAGCACTTCCGCTGGTGTCAAAACGATCGGCTGATCGGTGGGAGTTGTCATTAACTCACCTGCGGTCCTCAGGTTCTCTCTAAATGATCCTGTCATGGGTGCGGGCGAACCGCAAGATGTGACTGCCGTAGCTCACTTGTACGAAGGAATGCGGGCAATGAGTTTCGGCTTGTTCTACACTAAAGTTGTTGGGCAGACCGATGACGAATGACATCACGCCACTCGCGAATGAACCAGCGCCTCAAGAAACGCGCGGAAACACACGGCGCCTGTACGCATGGATTCTGGGAGGGCTCCTGGGCGTAGTTCTTACGGTCATCTTGATAGGAGGGCTGGTGTGGTTGTCGACCGGGCTTGGGTTATTGCACCTTTTGGGGATGCTGCGCGAAGGGAAAACGCAAATTAATGTGGATCAGCCCACCGTGGTTCATCAGATTCAGCAGTTGCAGCGGCTGGAAACCGTAAGCTACACGATGGACAAGATTATCTCTGGCGAGCACGGCAATGCTTACCTACCGAAGTTCCTAGCGGGGGACCGCCTGCTCCTGGTGGTGCACGGAGAAGTAGTCGGGGGCATCAATCTCTCGGGTTTGCAACCAGGCGACGTCTCGATACAAGGGCAGAAGGTATCCATTCACCTGCCCGCAGCCGAAGTCTTGAGCACGCGAATCGATAATGCAAGGACGAAAGTGTATTCTCGTGATACCGGCCTATTCTCCTCCCCCGACCCCAACCTGGAGAGCGAAGTACGCGAAGAAGCTGAGCGGCAACTTTTACAAGCTGCGTTGCAAGACGGGATCCTCAAGCTCGCAGCCGACAACGCGAGAAGCACAATCTCAGGCATGTTGAAAGGCTTCGGGTTCCACGAGGTGGAAATCCGGTAGCTTGGTTGGAAGAGCTTCAGGCAGCCTGCGGCGAAGTTCTCTCTCTATTCATCGCGAGCCCTCGTCCAACTCTACGCGCGAGGAACGGTGGCTTCCACGGCATCGCAGAATCGATCGATCTCCGCCGTCGAAGTGTAGACGTTAGCGCTGACGCGAATTCCATTGAGGAAGGGCGCCGTGATAGGCGTAACAAAAATATTGTACTTGCTCAGCAGCGCATCGCCGAGTTTTCCCGGTTCGATCGTGTCGAAATGAATCGTACCAAATGCGCCCGATTGCGCCGGATCCAAGCTGACCAGCACTTTGGCCCCAGGAACCTTGCCCAATCGTTCGGCCCAGCGATTTTTTAAGTAGCATAGCCGCGCAAACTTTCGCTCCGCGCCAATTTGTTCGTGGAACTCCAGCGCCTGCAGAGTTGCATTATGCATGGCCGCTGGGTGCGTTCCGATTTCCTCGTACTTGCGAATATTCTTGTCCAGCGATGGCGGCGCAGCCATCAGTGCCCAGTGTTTTTCGATGCGGTCTTTGCGCACATACAACATGCCGGTTCCGATGGGCGCCGATAGCCACTTATGCAGGCTGGCGCCGTAGAAATCGCAGTCGATATCGGCGAACTGGAAGGGCACGTGAGCAAAGGCGTGCGCTCCGTCCACGATGCTGATGATGCCCCTCGCCCGCGCCAGTGCGCAGATCTCCTTCACAGGAAATCTCTGGCCGGTCATGAACCCGACCTGCGATACATGGATGACGCGTGTGCGCGGCGTGATGCCCTGCTCGAACAGGTGCACTAAATCCGCGGAATTATTTACCGGCACTGCGAAATCCAGCTGCTTCAGCACAATTTTTTCACGGCGCCCGCGCTGCTGCCACGCGGTGATCATCCGGGGATAGTCCTGGCTCGTCGTCAGCACCTCGTCGCCGGGGGCAAGGTCAATGCCAAACTGTGCGATCTGCAGCGATTCACTCGCGTTCCGCGTAATCGCAATGCATTCGGGATCGGCGCCCCACGTGCGCGCCAGCCGCGTCCGCACGTCTTCGATTTTGGGTTCCAAGTCGTGCCACATGCGATAGCTGGGCAGCTGATTGCTGTAACGTATGGCTTCGATCTCCGCGTCCAGGACCGAGTTCGGCGCCGGCGCCACGCCACCGTTGTTGAGATTGAGGATGGTCGGGTCGTGTCCGTAGGCGTCGCGGATGCTCTTCCAGTAGCTCTCGTCGCTGGCCACATCTTCCGGCGACACATGCGCGTACGCGCGGTTCAAGAGGCCAGCCACCACGATTGCCTCTGCCCCAAGCAGAAAATTACGCCGATTCAGTTGAGTGTGCATGGCTGTAAACTCGCACCAACCGCTTTGAATTGCAAGCCTGCATTGCAAAGGGAGCATCTCGCGCGAACGCCCTGTGCGGGTGTCTTACTGGACACATCGAGCGGCCGCGGATGGAATGCTTCCGGGATGGCCGTAACTCAAGCGGCACCATGGCAGATTTTGCGGACTGTTCTCGTGGCAATGGCGAGGCGGGCAATCTATCCTGAATCTCACCCGACGGAGGGAAAAACGGATGGGATTCGCGCAAATTCCCGAGCAAAAAGCGTGTTATTACCTCAAGTATGCGGCCACTATCGCCGCGGTCTTTCTAGTTGTCTCGCCATGCTCTGCCCAATCTAAGCCGGGAAGCCAACAACCCGAAACGCCCTGGGCTCAGGAGCTGAAGAGCCATCCTGAATTGCTCTCTGGGTTCGGTCGGCTGTTCGAAAAACTCAAACAGAACATCCAGTTTCCGGCGCCTCGCACGGAAAGCCGTCTCTTACCTCTGCTGCCTCCATCCACGATGTCCTATGCCGCGATCGCCAACTATGGCGACGTCACGCAGCAGGCCCTAAAAATTTTCCGGCAAGAGCTGCGGGAGAGCGCTGTCCTTCGCGATTGGTGGCAACACGGCGATACGGCCACGGCCGGCCCCAAGATCGAAGATTCTCTGGAGCAGTTCGCTCAATTCCAGCAATTCCTGGGAGAAGAAATTGTCGTTTCGGGTTCGCTCGAAGGTCAAGATCCGAAGTTCCTGTTTGTTGCGGAGATACGAAAGCCTGGTCTGAAAAAGTTTCTTCAGGAAACGATAGCGCAACTCGGCGGGGAGTCGAAGCAGAGCGTACACGTTCTGGATCAGCAAGATCTCGCCGCTGCAAAAGACGAGGTCTCTCCGAAGGGACTCCTTGTGTTGGTCCGTCCTGACTATATCGTCGCAGCGACGGATCTTGCCACGCTGCGCAAGTTCAACGCCCGGCTGGCCACCCAAAACCGGGAGTTCGTTTCCACTCCCTTTGGCCAGCGCGTCGCAAAGGAGTATGCAGGTGGAATCACTCTGTTGGCGGCCGCTGATCTGCACAAAATCGTGGAGCAAACTCCGCATGACGTGAGGGAGGACGCAAGTTTTCAGCGCAGCGGATTTGCCGACGTGAAGTATTTGGTCTGGGAACACAGGACCGTGAGCGCGCAGACCATCAGTCAAACCGAATTGACCTTCAACGCGCCGCGCCACGGGTCAGCAGCCTGGCTGGCGAAGACGGGGCCGCTGAGTGGCCTGGATTTTGTTTCTCCGAAAGCAATGGTAGCCGGCACCGTGCTGCTCGCGAACCCCGCACAGATATTTGAAGATGTGAAGGGAATGTACAGCAACTCGAGTTCAAATCCGTTCGCGTCGCTACCGGCGTTTGAACAGATGCTGAAACTCAGTTTGAAGGACGATCTGCTCAGCACTCTGGGGGGCGAAGTCACACTGGAGCTGGACAGCGTTACTCCGCCAAAGCCAGTCTGGAAGGCCATACTCAGCGTCCGAGATACCAGCCATTTAGAGCAGACGTTGACCAAGTTACTCACGGCAGCACATATTGAAGCCGAGAAATTTGACGAGGATGGAGTTACCTACTCTACTGTCCATATTCCTTCCTCCACTCCCCCTCTCGAAATCGGCTACGCCTTTGTGGATGGCCATTTGATCCTTGCTTCCAGCCGTGAAGCGGCGGCCGAGGCGGTCCGCCTCCATAAGACAGGCGAGTCCTTGGCAAAGTCCAAAACCTTCCTGGCGTCACTCCCACCAGGCCATCCGCTGGAAGCTTCCGCATTGCTCTATCAGGACCCGGTCGCTATCGCATCTTTACAGTTGCGACAGTTTGCGCCAGAAATGGCTCATTCGCTGGCGCAGGGTTCGAAAGAGATTACGCCCGCGGTCGTCTGCGTTTATGGCGAGGACAGCGCCATTCGCGAGACGAGTGGCAGCGGCGCTTATGACCTCGGTGCGGTTATGGTCGTGGCAGCAATCGCGATTCCCAACCTACTGAGTTCGAGAATGGCCGCCAATGAAGCGAGTGCGGTGGGCAGCGTGCGCACGGTGAACGTCGCCGAAATTACCTACGCGGCCGCGTATCCCCAGAGAGGCTACGCGCCCGATCTGGCTGCGCTCGGCGCCGATCCCGGTAGCCCGAAAGCCATATCGCCGCAGCACGCCGGGTTTCTTGATGAGACTTTGGGCAATAAAAGTTGTACTGGCGAGTCGTGGTGTGTGAAGTCCGGATATCATTTCCGCGTCAGAGCCATCTGTAAGCTACACAAGTGCGACGAATACCTGACAGTTGCTACGCCCACCAATGACAACACGGGAGTAAGAAGCTTCTGTTCGACCTCCGATGGCATCATTCGCTACAAAACCGGCTCTCCCGTAACCTTGCCGGTCACTGTGGCGGAATGCCGGACGTGGGCGCCGCTAAAGTAGCCAAGTTTGAAATCTTCGACTACATTCTGAGACGGTGCCTCCAGGGCGCATGTGCACAGCATGCTCTGAAGGGTGCTGCCATCCTACTGTTTTCTATGATTCTGTTGGAGCGATATGCCGCGAGCTGCTGAATTGCTAAGAATCCTGTTTGCATTCCTTTTAAGCGCGACCATTGTTATCGGAGTTGCCGGCCAGCAATCTTTCCCAGTAACCTCCACGGTGAATGAATCTTTCATCGCCGGACGGCCCGTCGAACTGGACAGCCAGGGCAAGCTCCTGCCCTGGCCGATGCCCAACAACACCGGATACTCCTACTCAGCCTATTTCCTTTCGCAATGGACTGTCGTCTGGGACCAGTACAATCGCCAGCGCCTTCCTTATTTCTTTTGCTGCTTCGATTTTGACCGCACAACCTTCGAATTGATGCCGGAGTGGCATTGGGTGAATTCCACAGGCTATTTGCGTGCAATGATGCAGGGTTTTGTCGAGAGGCTCTATCCCTACACGGGCGATCCGCACACGCTGGAATTCCTCCAGAATTTTGTGGACTACGAATTGGAAAACGGTTTGACGCCGGAAGGCTACGCCTGGGCGCAAGTGCCATACCCTTCCGCGAATCCCGGAAGCCGCCGCTACACCGGCTGGAGCGAGCACGGAGAAGACTTCGTCGAGCCTCACGTGGTCGGGGAAGATGGCTACGCATATCTCCGGCTCTATGAGATGACCGGAAACACGAAATACTTGCGTGCGGCGATTCGCTGCGCGGAAGCGCTTGTAAAGAATTTCAAACCTGGCGACGAACTCCATTCGCCATGGCCTTACCGGTGTTACGCGCGCGATGGCAGCCTCGTGGGCGGAAAGGGAATGTTCCCTTATTCAGCGAATGTCGTTGAGCCGATCATGCTCCTGGACGAGTTGATCCGGCTCAATCAGGGCGACACCGATTCTTACAAGAGGATTCGCGAAGGCGCTTGGACCTGGCTGATGAAATATCCAATGCAGAATAACGTCTGGGTCGGCTATTTCGAGGATGTACAGGCCAGTATGGGAAACATGAACCAGGTGATTCCGCTGGAATTTGCTCGTTACGTGCTACTGCATCCGGAGAAGGATCCCGAGTGGCGCGAGCATTCGCGAAAGCTGATCGAGTGGGTGAAGACCACGCCCAAGTGGCCGAAATACATCGTTCACGGCGCATTGGTCACGACCGAGCAGGGAAACGGCAAGGAATTCTGTTGCAATCTTCCGAATCAGTGCTGCGATAGCCATAGCGCGAGGCTAGCCGCAGTTGAGGCGTTCTATTACGCGAAAACTGGAGACGTTGCGTACAAGGAAGCGGCCTACCGCACCTACAATTGGGTCACTTATTTTCAAGGGCTTCCCGGAGCCGCCCACGCCCCTTTCAGCAATCAATGGTGGTTCACGGATCAATTTGCCGACGGGCCGCGCAGGATGATGGATGCATTTTGGGCAGTTCCTGAGTGGGCTCCTGCGGATGAATCGCACTTGTTGGGCTCGCTCTCCGCTGTTACAAAAATCGCCTATGGCGCCGGCTCAGTCACTTATTCAACTTTCGATGCTGATTCCATCGACGTATTGCGCGTCGATTTTGTTCCTGACTTCGTAACAGTTGGTGGAAAAACCATTAGCCGCCGCAAGAACCTCGATCAAGAGGGATACACTTTCGATGACACAACCCGCGTGCTTTCCATCCACCACACAAGTTCCAGAGACGTGGACATTCAGGGCAAGAGCGATCGCGTCCCGCCGTCCTACATCACTTTCGACGATCCTCATCTTCCCGCAGGAACGCCTTTGGTGGGCCAGTATCCTTCTGGCCTCATTGATTGGGGCAAAGGTGAATGGCAGATTGGCACGCCCTACGGAAAGTTCGGGACTTTCACGCTTGCACTAACCGATCCAAAAGCGCCGCACGCGGAATTTCATTTCTACGCGCCGCGGATTTTTGCCGGTGTGGACATCTACAACGATGGAGACAGCGATGCCACGGTCACTGTTCGTTCGCCAGAAAACC
>DATEWL010000134.1:0-3388 GCA_035258025.1 Candidatus Acidiferrum sp.
TAAGTGACAAAAAGGCGGCAGAGGAAAAGTTACAGCGCTCCGAAGCGGATTTGCAGAAGCTGGCGGGCCGCCTCATCCAAGCGCAGGAGGAGGAACGTACCTGGATTGCACGCGAGCTTCATGACGATATCAATCAGCGGCTCGCGCTGCTCGCGGTGAATCTGGATCGCTTGATGCAGGATCTTCCGGTCTCGGCGGCTGAATTCAAACAGCAGACCGGGGAAGCTAGGAAGGAGCTTGAGGAACTGGTGAACGATATCCAGGCGCTTTCGCACCGCCTGCACTCCTCGAAGCTGGAACTTACTGGGCTTGCGAGGGCTGCCGCCAGCTTTTGCAAAGAGCTAGCTGACCACCAAAAAGTGGAGATTGACTTTCACTCCGAGAACATTCCGAATGATCTATCGAAGGAGATCTCCCTTTGCCTGTTCCGCGTCTTGCAGGAAGCCCTGCAGAATGCGACCAAGCATAGCGGTTCACGGCACTTCCAAGTGTCGCTCAATGTTGAATCGAATGAGATTTATTTGACTGTGCATGATTCGGGCAATGGCTTTGATCCCGTGGAGGCTATGAAGGGGCGGGGGCTCGGCCTCACGGGAATGAAGGAACGCCTGAAACTCGTGAATGGAGATCTTTCCATTGACTCGCAACGGCAATCTGGAGCAACAATTCACGCTCGGGTGCCTCTTAGTCCCAGAAAGAAATCTGCTGATGCAGCAGGATAGATAACTATCGAGAGATTGTAGCCAGCTTCGCAGTTTTCGCGCAGCCACCGACTTCACTTCATCAGTCTGGATAGTCTTCCCACCGGAAACCGACCTACCGCCCGAACGGCAAAACACGATCAGCGCTGCGGCTTTTCCAGATCGTCGGCTTTTTGGCGTTCGGCGGCAGCTTCGGCCTTTTTGCCTTGGCGTTCGAAGGCGTTGGCCAGGCCGCGGTGTGCCTCGGCATAGTTGGGATCTTCGCTTAGTGCCGCCTGGAATCGCTCGATGGCGTCCTCGACCTGGCCTTTTTGGAGCAGGGAGTTGCCGGAATTTGTCGAGACTTCGGCGCGCTGGCGATGCATTACCACGCGCTCAAGGTCGGCGCCTTTTTTGCGTTCGGCGGCGGCCTCGGCTGCGTTGCCCTGTTGCGCGAGGACTGCTGCGAGAGTGAGGTGAGAGTCGGGCTGGTCGGGGAGCTGGCGAATCGCTTCCCGGAGAGCGTCGGCGGCTTCGGGCAATTTGTCCATCTTGCGATAGAGGCTGCCGAGCGTTGCCCAGCCATCGGAGTTGTCGGGATGGAGCTTCATCGCAAGGGAAAGTTCGCGGGCGGCGTCTTCGTAGCGGCCATCCTGCATGTACAGGATTCCTAGGGTGTAATGCGGCTCATGGGCCGAAGGGTTCAGTTTGGAGGCGGCCTCGAGCTCGGGAATGGCGGCGGCATTGTCGTCCTTTAACTTGAGCGCAAGACCGAGATTGTAGTGCAGCTGGAAGCTCTGAGGATCGGTTTTGAGGCCTAAACGAAGGACGTCGATGGCTTCATCGACTTCGTTCATTTGCAGGTACGCGGCTGCAAGATTCTCATGCGCGGTGGGGTCGGCGGGCTTTTGCAGTAGTGTACGCTGCAAAAAGGGAATGGCGTCCTTCGCGTTTCCAGCGAGGAGAAGCGCCAATCCCAGGCTGGCGACGGCGTCGGCGTTTTTTGGCTCAGCCTGAACGACTTGGCGGAGGAGGGGAAGAGCTTCAGGATCGTGGCCGGTACGCTGCAGGGCGCGAGCCAGTTGATACTTGGCTTCGGTGGCCGTGGGATCGAGGTTGATGGCACGTTGGAATTCCACGATGGCCTTATCGTCTTCATTATTCGCCGCATAAGCTTTGCCCAGCTCGGTCGCGGCGAGCGGGTTGTCGGGAGCCGATTGGACCGCGACGCTCAGTTCTTGGATTGCGGATGCAGCCTGTTGCTGGGCCAGCAGCGCTGCGCCGAGATGTAGATGAGCGGAGGCGGACTTTGGATTGAGCTGAATCGCTTTTTGGAACTCGCTGACCGCCAAAGGCCAACTGCGTTGCTGTGCGTAGAGTGAACCCAGCGCATCATGGAGATCAACGCTCTGCGGCGATTCGGCCACAGCGACTTTCATCTTGGCGGTTGCTGCTGGGATCTGGCCAGTAGCAGCCAACGAGCGCGCATAGGCTGCAAGAACATACGAGGGTAGTACTGAGGCGGAATTCGAGCCAGGCTTGCGCTGCAACGCGACTTCAATATCTCTGAATAAAACAATCGCCTTCTGGTTAGCACCTGTTTGCTCATACGCCAGCGCGAGATTGGTCTGGACGGAAGGATCGCTGGGTTTCAGCTGGTGCGCCTTTTCCAGTTCTCTAATGGCTTCGGGAAGTTTCCCGAGACGCATCAGAACCGCGCCTAAGGCGCTGTGACCTTCTTCGATCTGAGGCACGAGGCGAACAACCTTCTCGAACTGCGCTTCGGCGGTCTTGAAATCGTTATTCGCGGCGGCCGCGGTGCCTGCGCGATAGGCCGCCTGGGCTTCTTCGTTGATGCCAACCTGTGATGCTGATGATGCGGTTTGAGCGGCGAAGCCACGTGGCGTGATAAACGCAGATATCGAGAGTATCAACGCGAGCGAGATGAGGAACGGAACCGAGCTCCAAGGCGCTGCCGCGCGAGTGCGAACCAGGGAATTGCTAGTGCGCATTGGGAAAGTCCCCGCAAGAGACATGAGGTCAAGGGGGCTCAGATGAGCCGTTGGAACAAGGTATCCGAGAGAGTATATCAGCCTCTTTGCTAAGATTACCTGCACACTAGGACCGAAGCGGCAGCGATTTAAGTGTGAAGAGAAAGGCAACGGGGAATGTGCATGAAAAGAATGTAAGAATTGAAGATTGGGACGGCACGAGAGATCGGGAGGGGACGACAATTTGTGTCTGTCCACCCAGACACAAACAGTCGTTTTGGAAGTCCAAGACCTGATTGCTATGCTGGAGTCCTATTTGACTATTCTAATATTCCCCACAACTCGCTTGTAATCAACGTCCCTCGCCTGCGATAGAGGAGAAGCTCCAGCCGTGCGTGAACGGCCACCAGACTGCCTACTACATAGGTATGCAAACAGTCATCAAGCAGTCCAACGAAATTGGAAACAAGAAACAAAAGGGCTTTTCACTTATCGAGTTGCTGATCGTTGTGGCGATTATTTTGATCATCGCGGCCATCGCAATTCCTAACCTCCTGAGGTCGCGTATGGCGGCCAACGAAGCTTCCGCGGTTGGTTCGATCCGTACGATCAACACCTCCGCTGTGACGTATTCGTCCACTTACCCGAACGTGGGCTTCCCGGCCTCGCTTGCAGCTTTGGGTGGACCGTCCCCCTGCCCTGCGGCGACGCAGGCGG
>DATEWL010000135.1:0-3214 GCA_035258025.1 Candidatus Acidiferrum sp.
GCCGTTGCCTCGTGTTTGCGCTCTTCATCCGCCAGTTTATTCAGCAATTCACGCGTCGGCGCATCTGTAACGCGGCTAACGGCACGCGAATAGAATCGCGCCGCCTCCATTTCCATCACCTTGGCTTGCTTCCTGGCAACATTCACGCCCAGCGGCCGCACCAGCCACGTCGGCCTCCGCTGCAAGAATCCCTTCACATTTTCACGCCGGATCAATGGGATGTGATCCCCAAACCTTTGCCGGAACATCGCTAGTAACCGGTCGCGGTGCACCACTTCTTCCGCGCGCATCTCCTCAAACATTTTCGCTGTCGCCGGGTAGGTCTCCCGCAGGGCGTCTGCAAACTCGCCGAAGATACGGCTGTCTTCCTCTTCCGACGAGATAGCCAGCGCCAGAATCTCTTTTTCGGATAAATCTTTGAACTTTTTGAGCATTGCCACTTCCTCGCGTTTCGTCGAGGAAGAGAATCGCACAAACGGTGGAAGGAAGTCACCTACAGGCAGGAATTGGATGTTGGGGAGACTTTCTGCGTGCGGCCATCCGAAGGTTCTGGGTGAACAACATCCTTGCACAGTTCTAACCGCTAAACCAAGAATCCCTGCGTGCGGCAAAGATGCACAATTCCGAATCGATCGCCAGCTCCGACTTTGTGCTTCATGCGGTACAGATGATTCTTCACCGTCTGTTCCGATAGGCAGAATTGGTTCGCAATTTCCTTGTTCGTCAGTCCTTGCGCGATCAGTGGAACGATTTGGTGCTCCCGCCTCGTCAAACCCAGCCTCGGATGAATGGCTGCCGAATGCACCGACGTAGCTTCTCTCTCAAAAAAGCGGAAGAGCAACGCGCATAGCGACCCCGGGCACACCGCCTCGCCCGCTTGCACCGCTTGCATCGCTTCCAGGACGTCCTCCGCCGAAGCGTCTCGCGGCAGGTACCCTCGGATTCCCGCGCGCACGTATTGAAAAAACTCCGTCTCGTCTTCCGTCATTCCCACCAGCAGGATTCGCACTGTCGGAGCCGTCAATCGCACTTGCCGAATCACGAAAACGTCTTCTCCCAAACTTCCCCGCGAGGTCAGCAGCAAGATATCGGCTTTCTCCTCGATCAAGCCCTCCACTTGGAAAGGCCCGGGGGAGTTAAGTCCCACCACATCGATGTCTCCTTGTCTTGTCAACATTCGTGACAGCGCTTCACGCAACAGCCGGTTCTCCGCGGCGATATACACGCGCGACCTTACCTCCGCCTCGCCGTTTGCTCGCGTTCGCGGCGCCTCTTCCGCCGGCAGAGGATTGCCACGGCGCTCTCCCCGTAAGAGTTCATTTCGCTGGCTATTTCCTGACGAAATTGGGTTTCGACGCGCCGCCGTATTCATGAGGTTTTTCTCCTGCGATCTTTGTTGCTCTCCCGCGAATGGCTCGCTTTAGGGACCGCAACCAACTTCTGCAATTTCACAGCCGCTCTTCGTTTTCTCCTCTCTTCCCCTCGCCCCACATATCTCCCACCGTACCTATCTCTTGGGCCGAGCTTCGTGGGGACCGTACTTCTACTGAGTCCCACATTGGTACCAGTCCCACCTGCCGCTTCACTTCGGAACTCTTCCATTAAATCCTTCTTATTCTTCCCTTTAGCGAAAACACTCCCCCTCGCTCTCTTCCTTTCGCAGTACTTCCGTACTATCATCCATTAGGAGCGTTCTACTCTTTTCCAGGTACGTCTCAGCTATAGGTTTTGTTTTACGCGAGCCTTACACTCTCTCTAGCAACGTCCCGTCCGCGAGAGGCAAGGCTTTCATGGAGACCCAGCAGAGCATTATGGTCAAAACACCCAGCACTAGTGGCGCCGCCGCTACGAAACCCACTACTCAGGAACGCCGTGGCACTCGCCGCTGCAAAATCACCCAGCTCATGCGCATCCGCCCTTCTGATCCGGAGAAGGATCATTTCGACGATATGCGTGGAACCCTCAGCGTTTCTCGCAGTGGCGTTTATTTTCAGACCAGCGAGCCTGCCTACGAAATCGGCATGCGTCTTTTTCTGACTCTGCCTTATTCCCAAAATCCCATGTCGATGAATCGTGAATACCTCGCGGAAGTTGTGCGCAGAGATCCTCTTTCCACCGGCATGTTCGGCGTCGGCCTGAAAATCCTCATGGAAATGGGGACGCAACAGCCTACTTTCAACGACTCCTGGGCGACGCGCAGGTAGCCAGCGCGTTCGGCGCAACTCAACTTACTTTTTAGAAACAAGCTTTGAAAGCAAAAAAGGGCGGATGGCTTTAAGCCACCCGCCCCTTCTTGTTTTTGGGGGTTGGAGAGAACTCGAAATTAATCTTGTCCGAACATCTGCAAAGTTTTGTGCCGGATGATTCCCAGCTGCCGGTTGATCGGGTGCTGCCGCGTCAAAAACGTCAGTACCGGAGCCCGCCGCTCGACGAGCCGGTTCATGGCGATCGTCAATCGCACATCTCGCCGCGCAAATTTCAGCCCGGACTGCAGCGCTTCCACTGCTTCCTCGCGCCGCCCCGCTGTCGCATACACTTCCGCCAGGTTCAGATAAAGCTGTGCCTGATTCCGCTTCATCCGTACCGCGGTATCGCACAGTCTCTCGGCTTCGCCCCACTTCTGCTCGGAGCGCGCCAGCACTACTCCCAGGTAAGACATGTAGTACGGATTGTTTCTATCGAGGTCTACTGCGCGCTTCATATGCGGCAATGCCTTTACCGCATAGTTGTCTCGCAGCAGCGTTAACCCGGTTTTAAATTCGCGGAAGGCTTCCGTGTCCATCATTGCTTCACCTCGTCGCCCCTGTCCTTTTCAGGATGGGCTAGGATTAGGACTCCCCCGGGAAGCTGGAAACTTGCCGCGCGCTGCTAAAAAAGGACACTCACCGCCCGGGTGCCGGGCTTGGCTGGATTATCCTTTGCGAGGTAACCCAAGAATAATGTTGCGTTCACCCAGTTGGTGTTCGGTACGGCGGAGAGCAGTGTCGCGTTTTTGGTTCCCATCCCAGTCCTTCTTGAACCTACGCGTACTTTCCTCAAGAATCTACTGACCCGTGGGACAGTCTTGGGTCAGCCGCACTGGCGTAGTGATGAGGCAAGCAAGGACAGTAGGCAAAAGTCAGCCAATTTGGGCTTTTTTTTGTTTTTTTGAAGTGCCCGCTAGACAAGTCGCCCAGTAAACGCGTGAGAACATGGCTGAAACTTATTTCGTCAG
>DATEWL010000136.1:0-4488 GCA_035258025.1 Candidatus Acidiferrum sp.
CAAAGCGCGTCGTGACCGTGAATGCCGACGCGACACCACCCGCTCCATACAAGCTTGTGGACAACGCGAATTGCCTGCTCGACAAAACGGATTTGGTCTTCGTCGACCCTGTAGGCACGGGCTTCAGCCGCGCCGTGAGCAAAGCGCAGGACAAGGATTTTTGGGGCGTTGATCAGGACGTGAAGTCGCTCGCGCAATTCATCAATACCTACGTGAGCCGCAACAATCGCTGGAACTCACCTAAGTTTTTGATTGGCGAAAGCTACGGCACATTTCGTTCGGCGGCGCTTTCGAACTACCTGCAATCGCACGACGGCATGGATTTCAACGGCATCGTCCTGATTTCTTCCGTGCTGGACCTCGGAACAATTTCCTTTAATCCCGGCGAAGATATGCCTTACGTGTTTTATCTGCCCAGCTACGCGGCGACGGCGTGGTATCACAAGATGCTCAAGAATCGCCCCGATAATCTGCCCGCGTTTCTCGAGGAAGCGCGAAACTTTGCGCAAACAGGGTATCTAAACGCGCTCGTAAAAGGCGAGAAGCTCGGCGCCGCGGAGAAAGCCGAAGTCGCGAAACAACTTTCTCGCTACACCGGATTGAGCGAAGACTATCTCATCAAAGCCGACCTCCGCGTGAACCTTCCGCAATTTATGAAAGAGTTGCAGCGCAGCCGCGGTTTGACCACGGGCCGGCTCGACGCCCGCTTCTCCGGCTATAGCTACGATCTGCTTGGCGAATACGCCGAGTACGATCCGCAGGACACTTCTATCACCGGGCCTTTCACTGCGGCCTTCAATACGTACGTTCGTGAAGATCTGAAGTTCGGGCAAGACAAGGTCTACCACACTGGCTCGGACGAGGCCGGCAACAGTTGGGACTGGAAGCATCGCAGCGGAGACAATTTTGGCTTTCCGGGTTCACCAAATGTCGAGGGCGATCTGATCCAGGCCATGCTTACGAATCCTCATTTGCAAATCGAGGTCGAGAATGGGTTGTACGATTTGGCCACGCCGTTCTACGCCACGGAATATACGATGGAGCATCTTGGCCTTCCGGAGAAACTGCAGAAGAATATCCACCTGCAGTACTACGACGCCGGCCACATGATGTATCTGCGCGAAGAGGATCTCGCCAAGCTCAAAGCAAACATCGCTAGCTTTATCGATAGCGCTTCGAAATAGTAATCCATCGAAATTAATCTCCGCGTACCTGCCCAGCACGAATAGCTCCGGGCATCATTCGCGAACGGGCACGCTGCCCACTCGCGGACGGCGCCGCGCGGTGCGGCTATCCTTGCGGTGTTGAGGCGTTGGTTGTTTTCCTCCCTTCCAATAACTTTTAGGCACCCCGGCTGAGAGTTGCATGCCGCGCCAAATGATCTTTCACATACAATCCTAATGTCGTTACTCGCTTGACCTATCCCTTTTCCTCAGGTGACCTGGTTAAAGAACTATGGGAACTCCAACACAAGTGGCACCGGCACAACTATCACCCGCGCAGCGCAAGTTTGATACGGCACAGCTCATCGCCGCCATGTTGAAGGCTCGTGGGCATGTGAGCGACCTGATTTTCTCACCGGGTCGTGCGCCGCAAATTGAGGTCAGCGGCCAGCTCGTCGAGCTGAAGTTCAAAGGGATCGAACGCCTGACTCCGCAGGATACCCAGTGGCTCGCCGAAGACCTGATGGAAAAAAACGAACATGCAATCGGGAAGTTGGAACGAGATGGCTCGGCCGACCTGTCTTACGGCGTTTCCGGAGTAGGCAGGTTTCGCGTAAATATTTTTCGGCAGCGCGGAAGCATCGCGATCGTTATGCGCGTGATCCCCGACGCGATTCCGGGATTTGAAGAGCTGCACCTGCCGCCACAGTTAAAAGAGATCGTGCAGTTGAAGAACGGCATTGTCCTGGTCACCGGTCCGACAGGCTCGGGAAAATCTTCCACTCTCGCCGCAATTATTGACATGATGAACACGGAAAAGGCCTATCACATCCTGACGATCGAAGACCCCATCGAGTTTCTGCACAAACACAAAAAAGCCACCATCCACCAGCGTGAACTCCACAGCGACACGCCGACATTTGCTCTCGCTCTGCGCGGCGCTCTCCGCCAGGCTCCTAAGGTCATTCTGGTTGGCGAGATGCGCGACCGCGAAACAATTGAAATCGCTCTGGAAGCGGCGGAGACTGGCCACCTCGTGATGTCTACCCTGCACACCATTGACGCCGCGAAAACCATCGAACGAATTGTCGGCGCTTTTCCTCTCGCTGATCAGCTAGCCATACGCAATCGGTTTTCAAAAGCGTTCCGTTGCATCGTCTCGCAGCGCCTTCTCCCTCGAAAAGACGGCAAAGGCAGGATTGCGGCGATTGAAATCCTCAAGTCCACCATGCGCACGCGCGATTATGTCGAGAAGGGAGAGGCAGAAGGTAAATCCTTGCTCGATGCCATGCGTGACGGCGACACGGAGGGAATGCAGTACTTTGACGGAGAAATTGACAAGCTCATTCGCAACGGTGTCGTGGATTTTGAAACGGGCCTCGCCTTCTCTTCAAACGCAGGAAACCTGAGGCTCGAGCTTGCGGATTTCACGGAATCGCGTGCCGGCGGAGCATCCCTAAACGCACCCGCGGAAAACGTCGAGATGGAAATCGAGCGCTGATTGCGCTCTCAATAAGCTAAAATCCCTGCACGACGATTGAGGAGCGCTTCCGCGTTTGTGCATTCAGGAAGCGATCCACGTCCGAATCCCTTTTCGCTAAATGAATCCACTCGGAAGCCAATCGGATACGCATTTCTGGCCGTCAGCCGAAATTGCGCTTGTGCTTACACTCCTCTTCGCGCTGCTGGCTCTGTGGAAACCAACCATCGGCAGCCGCATCTTTCAAAAAATAGAGCACGCTCTCTCGCGTTTTGCAGAACGCAAAAATCTCGCTGTTGCTTTGATGTTTTTTGTTGTCGCGGCCATCCGCCTCGTGGTCTTACCGCAGCTGCCGTTGCCCATCCCGGGGATTCACGACGAATTCAGCTATCTGCTGATGGCGGATACTTTTGCTCACGGCCGTCTGGCCAATCCCACCCACTCGATGTGGATGAGCTTCGAGACATTTCACGTGAATTGGTTTCCGACCTATTCCTCGATGTACCCGCCGGCGCAGGGCTTCGTGATGGCTATCGGCCAGCTACTGGGGAATCCTTGGATCGGCGTGCTGCTGAGTGACGCCGCCATGTGTGCCGCGATTTTGTGGATGGTGCAAGCGTGGATGCCGGCGCGATGGGCGCTGTTAGGCGGTGTATTTGCTGCGCTGAATTTGGGAATCACCAGCTACTGGATGAACAGCTACTGGGGCGGTGCAGTGGCAGGCATCGGCGGAGCGCTTGTCTTGGGGGCGCTGGCGCGCATCGCGCGGCGCCTTAGTGTGAGCAATGCCCTGCTCCTTGGGCTGGGTGTTGCCATACTCGCGAATAGCCGGCCTTATGAAGGATTTCTCTTTTGTGTTCCGGCGGGATTGTGGCTCTTCTGGTGGCTAATCGGAAAAACAAAGTCTCATACTACAGCCGGAGCCCGCATTCGAATCGTCCTCCTGCCGCTCTCCGCCGTTTTGGTTTTTACAGTGGCATTCATCGGCTACTACAACTGGCGACTGACGGGAAATGCGCTGCTCATGCCGCATGTTCTAAACACCCGCACATATCACTCGACTCCGCTGTTTCTGTGGGAGCACCTCAAGCCCGAACTTACGTATCACAATCAGCAATTCGAGGATTTCTACAACGGATGGGAGCGCGAAGACTATCAAACTACTTGGAAGGATGCGCGCGATGTGACCGCAGAGAAACTCGCAAGAATGGGAGTTGAATTCTTTTGGCCGGGCGTCCTGTTTCTTTTGCCAGCGATTCCCTTTGCTTTTCGCGACCGCAAGATGCGCCTGCTGCTCGTCACACTTTTCCTATGCCTCGCGGGAGTTTTTGCGGTGATCTGGTCGGCGCCACACTATGCCGCGCCTGCAACTTGCGTCATCTATGCGCTGTTGGCGCAAGCCGTGCGCCATTTGCGGACGATGGAATGGAAGGGGCGTCAGGTGGGCGTCGCGTTGTCTCGCGCGCTCGTGGTGCTGCTCTTGCTAAGCACAGGAGTTAGCATTGCGCGCCGCTCCTGCGATCCGCTATGGTGGACTTGTACGGGTGATCCGAGCCGCGTTGCCGTGATCAAACAGCTTATGGATACTCCCGGAAAACACCTGATCGTTGTGCGCTATTCCGATGATCACAACATCCACGACGAATGGGTCTACAACGGCGCCGAAATCGACGACGCAAAAGTCTTGTGGGCCCGAGAAATCAACCCGGAACAAGACGCCAAGCTACTGACCTATTTCAAAGATCGCAAAGTCTGGCTCGTGACTCCCGACACGGACAACACGTACCTCGAGCCCTACACTTCGCCCGGCGCCCCGCTCGTCCCGGAACAATAGCTCGAATGCAG
>DATEWL010000137.1:0-8991 GCA_035258025.1 Candidatus Acidiferrum sp.
GGACTCGACATCTTGGTGAATAATGTCGGCGGAACGGAAACAAAAGCAGGCGGATTCGAGGTGCTCTCCGACGAGGACTGGCAAAGGATATTGGAGGTGAATCTGCTCGCCGCCGTCCGCTTGGACCGCGCTTTCCTTCCCGGCATGATCGAACGCAAGTCAGGAGTCGTCATTCATATCTCCTCTGTCCAGCATCGTCTGCCATTCTCCAATTCGACGCTGGCCTACGCGGCGGCCAAGGGAGCGTTGGCTACTTACAGCAAGGGGCTGGCCAAGGTGTCGCTCCGAAAGGTGTGCGAGTGACGATGATTTCGCCCGGCTTCATCGAGACTTCAGGCGCAAAGGGAATGATCGCCGACATTTCCAGAGGCAGCGGCATCAGCGAGGACGCTGCACGGCAACGGATTATGGACATGCTTGGAGGCATTCCCATGGGCCGGACAGGCCGACCCGAGGAAGTGGCGGAACTGGTAGCCTTCCTCGCCTCGGACCGAGGCGCGTTTATCAGCGGGGCTGATTACATTATCGACGGTGGCACGATGCCCACGACTTGATGCCCTCGCATCACGGGCGGTAAATTAGGTCCGCAGGCTTACGGATGTTTTCTCGTAGCTGCTCAGCCCGAATCGTCTGCAACTCGGAAGGAAGTCGTTAGGCTAAGCTGCGGACCGAATCAGATTAAAACTAAAAGGCAGGACTAAACAATTCGGATGGTTGCAGTCCTCTGCAACCAAATCTGAGACTCACAGGCCGGGCACAGGCGCCCGGCCTTTTTCTTTTGAAACATCAGAGTGAACCAAGACCCAGGTTCAGACCCGAAACGTGGGGCACCCTCCGCGGGATTTTGGGTACTGCACTAGGGCTGTTTCTCGAACCGTGAGGACGGTGGCGGCTCGGAAGATCTTGATTCTTGCGCGGCCACCCGCCATTTCGGCGCAACCGGATTTTCTTGCGCGGGTCCGGGCGCGAAGCTCGGGAAATTAAGCGATTTCGCATGGGCCGGCCAAATCACTGCCGTTCCAACCCACGTGGACGTTTCTCCAGTGAGGGTGGTAAGCTGTCGCCCCGCAGATTCACAGCTGAAGTCAAGCGGGAGCTTGCAAGAGCGCAGTTCTTCAGCCCAGACTGGAACGTTAACGATGGCGTCCGATCCAATCAGCCATAGGCCCGCGGCCGCCGCCGACACCGTCGTGTCGCAACCCGTCCCCTTGCCAATCACCGTGTCTGCCATTTTTCTCGTCGTCACCATCAAGCCTCTCGACGAGAATCGCGCCCCTGTTCTTTCTCTCTGCGCCGATCTATCTGCGCTGTTGCGCTCTGTCGGCTTTCGCGACCTCGACGCCAGTCTTTCCTGCATCATGGGCATCGGTTCCAGCGCCTGGGATCGCCTATTCGGCTCACCGCGTCCTGCGGACCTGCATCCCTTCCGCGAGATTCGCTCCGGCGCGCGCCATGCGGTTTCAACGCCCGGCGACTTGCTCTTCCACATCCGAGCCAAGCGCATGGATTTTTGCTTCGAACTCGCGATGCAAATCATGTCGCGCCTTGGAGGCGCCGTCTCCACGGACGACGAAGTCCACGGTTTTCGCTACGTCGACAATCGGGATCTCCTCGGCTTTGTGGACGGCACGGAAAATCCTAGTGGCAGCGCGGCAGCAGACGCCGTCTTCATCGGCGAAGAAGATCCCGCTTTCGCGGGTGGGAGCTACGTCATCGTCCAAAAATATCTTCACAATCTCGACGGGTGGAATATGCTGCCCACTGAAGTTCAAGAAAAAATCATCGGTCGCACGAAGGTCTCCGACATCGAACTCGACGATTCCGTCAAGCCCATCTCCGCGCACAACGCGCTCACCGTCATCGAAGAGAACGGCAAAGAAATCAAAATTCTGCGGGACAACATGCCTTTCGGCCGCCCCGGCCACGGTGAGTTCGGCACCTACTTTATCGGCTACAGCCGATCGCCTCGCACCGTCGAGCAGATGCTTGAAAATATGTTCATCGGACGACCTCCCGGCAACTACGATCGCATCCTTGACTTCAGCACCGCTGTTACTGGAAATCTTTTTTTCATCCCGACGGCCTCGTTCCTCGACAGTGTCACTCCGGACCAGTCCGCGTCCGCCGGATCCTCCCAAGCGCAGACGCCCGCGATGGCCTCTGCGCCAGTTAGATCTTCTAGCTCTACCGTGGCGCCAAAAGATGGTTCGCTCGGCATCGGTTCCTTGAAAGGAGAAAATTCCCATGAATAACCTGCATCGCGAGCTGGCTCCGATTTCCGATGCCGCGTGGGTTCAAATCGAGGAAGAAACTTCGCGGACGTTCAAGCGCTATCTGGCCGGCCGCCGCGTTGTGGACGTTCACGGGCCGGCGGGTTCTGCTCTCTCCGCCGTCGGCACCGGCCACCTGCGCACGATCGCAGCTCCCGGAGAGGGCGTGACCTCCCGCCAGCGCGAAGCCAGAGCACTCGTCGAGCTGCGTGTCCCGTTCGATCTCGAGCGCCAGATGATTGACGACGTGGAACGCGGCGCCAATGACTCCGACTGGCAGCCCACTAAAGACGCCGCGCACAAGCTCGCTTTCGCCGAAGACCGTGCAATTTTCGAAGGCTACGCCGCCGCCGGAATCGTCGGCGTTCGCCAGGGCACTAGCAATCCCAAAAAATCTCTCCCCGACGATGTCCGCAAGTACCCGGAAGCCTTTGCGGAAGCCCTGAGTCAGTTGCGTCTGGTGGGCGTCAACGGCCCCTATTCCATCCTGCTCAGCGCCGACGCATACACCGAGCTTGCCGAAACCAGCGATTATGGCTATCCGGTCCTCGAACACGTCAAGCGTCTCGTCGAAGGCAAAATCATTTGGGCGCCCGCCATTGACGGAGCTTTCGTGGTCACAACGCGCGGCGGCGACCTCGATCTTTACGTTGGCCAAGACGCCTCCATCGGCTATTTGAGCCACAGCGACACGCACGTCCGCCTGTACTTGCAGGAAACCTTCACCTTTTTCTATCTCACCTCCGAGTCCTGTGTCGCTTTCGCGCCTCCCTCCAGGCCACGTTCATCCTGACACGCGCGGCAGGACCGATCATGAACACGCCGAGCCGGCGCTTCGGAATTTTAAGTTCGCCATCGACGAACGCTCGTTACAGGGTGAACCTCGCTGTGTAGTAGCTTAATTCGGAATACTACGATCGATTGATTCGCTTCGTTGCAGGCCTTCGCGAGCATTTCGTGATCCACAAGGCCGGAATCCGGATTCCCGCCTTTTTTCTTGCTTGCGAGCCCCCGGCTCACACAACAAGGCTGCTCTTTGAATAAGACTTTCGAAGTAGGAGAGAAGCATTGGCTGCGATAGGTCGGAAGCTCCTAATACCCCTCGCAGATCTTTTGGAGTACGTTTGCAGCACGGATAGAAGAATTCCTTGCGACCTTGCCTTGCTGCCACGATGCTTTTGAGTTCAGGCGCTGTGATGTCCCAGTCTGGCCGGCATTTCCTGGTCACTGTGAATGCGGCACCCAGAATGTGTAGGGAGCGAACGACATTTCTACGTCTGTTTCCGTCAGCCGTTCGTAGAAGTAGTCTCCGCCGACGTGATCTCATACTTGAAGTTGTCGGGATCGAGGCTGTCGAGTCGGCCTTCGGCAGTTTCCGCCTGCGGATACATGAAGAATGCGACTGGCGCGCCGTTCGACCCGGGCAGAGCGACGTCGTGCGCGAAGTTGTACGCCATCCAGTTCATCTCCCAGGCCCCGAATAGCCGCGCGCGGGCCCTTTTGACCATGTCTTCATCCAATGATCGATTTCCAGGCGGTTCCTCGAGGACGACCTTCCGAACATCTGCGGGATCAACGGGCACCCAGCCGTAGTCACCAAGGTAAACCTCAGCGCGGCAGTGCTGCGATTTTGTCACTTTCTCCGACGAAGCACCGAGGCTCTTGTATCCCATCTCGGACTTGGCGACGCGGATGCCATAAACGTCTCGCGCGGGGAGGCCCGCCGCGCGCGCCAGCCCAACGTACAGCGCGTTTAGATCGGCACACTTGCCGCCCAGATCTCTGGACTCCAGCATGAAGCGAATGTCGCCGGTGCCGCAGCCCCGCGTTTTCGGATTCCGAAAGGTGTTGTCAACGATCCACTCGTAGATCGCACGCGCCTTCTCCACATCGGTATTCGTGCCCTTCGTAATTTCGCTCGCTGTCGCTTTTACGATACCGTCGGTCGGCAGGAGCTTGGTTGGCCGCAAGAAATGTTCCAATTCCGCGGGGCTCTCCTTGGGCGTTGTGCCGCGCGCGGTGAGGTCGACCGCACAATCCTTCGTGGCGATCCGGCTCGTCACTGAGAGGATCGGCCTTACCCCGGCCGGAAATTCCGCGGCGATGATTCCGAGCGCGTCGGTCTTGCTCTCGACTATCTTCGCGCTACCGCCCTCGCAGGTGAAGGTATTCGCAAACGTCTTCTGGAAGGGGGTTTCACCAATGAGTGCCGCCGGCACCCATATGCTTGTCTTCCCGGAAGGTTTCAGGACTTCGACGCGGGTCGTTACTTGAAATGTGCGCCATTGGTCAAGCGTTGTGACCTCTGAAAACAAACGCCCAGCCTTCGCGAAAGCGAGGGTTACGGACACAATGCTCCCTGATTGCAAGAAATTGCGACGATTCATGGCCAATACCTCCCCGCAGCACCATTCCCTTGACTTCTCTGCTGAATGATAACGTACACCCGACTCTGGCCGTAGACAATTTACGAGCCGGTTTTGGGCTCGTTCTGGACATCGGGCGTCGAGAGTTTCGCATAGGGCAACGAAGTTGTTAGTGCTCTGAGATAGGTGGCGCGCCCCGAAAATGTGGGAAACAGCGCACGATTGCCTCAGTAAGCTTATTCTATTAAGCTACGCCTTTGTTTCCTCCAGCAATTGGATCAAGGATCGATCTCGCCCGAGTTTTGCATGCAGATGACCGCCAAACGCGACAGCGATCGCTTCCAGAGCGGCGCGGACAAATACGCCGCCTACCTCGAGACACCTGAGGGCCGCTTGCGCTGCGACTTGGCTTTCGCAAATCTGCGGGATTTTCTTGTCCTGCCGCAGTCCGGCCGGTCGTTGCGCGGTTTGGATCTCGGGTGCGGCACGGGAGCGAGCGCCGTGCGCTTGGCGCGTCTTGGCATTCACATGACGCTGCTGGATTCTTCTTCGGCGATGCTGGATATCGCGAAGCGGGCGGCACGGGAAGCTAACGTTGAGGGGAGGATCGCTCTAAACCACGGCGACGCGGCCCAAGTGGCGGACCTGTTTCCATCGAGATCGTTCGACGTCGTTCTTTGTCACAACATCCTGGAATACGTCGACGATCCAAATTCCGTCCTCTCTGCCGCTGCAAAGGTGCTGCAAGGTGATTCGACGGGGATTCTATCTATCCTGGTGCGCAACCGGGCAGGTGAAGTGTTCAAGGCTGCCGTCAAAGCGGGTGACCTGGAGGCGGCGGAACGCAGTCTTACAACTATGTGGGGACGTGAATCTCTCTTCTGCGGCCGGGTGCGGCTATTTACGTTGGACAGCCTGCAAGTCATGACGAAAGGTGCGTCGCTCGCAGTGGCTGCCGAACGTGGCGTGCGCGTCATTTTGGATTACTTGCCGCCGCAGATCTCCCGCCACGAGGAGTACGAGCGGATTTTTGAACTGGAGCGCAAGCTAGGTAGTCGACCTGAGTTTGCTGCGGTCGCGCGCTACACCCAGGTAATCGCTCGCCATTCCTGTGCATCATCGAGCAAGGAAACCGAACCATGACGCAGGCCGACACCCAGTCTGCTTCACACTCTGCGTTGATCCGACCTGCTGCGTCCGACGGGTTTGCACTCGGACTCGGGCTTACCAACGAGTGCAACCTGGCTTGTTCCTTCTGCTACCGCGATCCGGCGCGGACCGACCGGCTTAGCCTCCAGCAGGTGCGATCTGTGATAGAAAGCCTGCGGGTCCGCTCCGTCAATTTGGGCACCGGTGAAAACGGAATGCACCCACAATTCAGAGAGATTTTGGCCTACCTCCGAACTCTGCAGGTGAAGCTCACGATCACCTCGAACGGTCACAGCGCGGCGGTGCTCACAGATGACGAGTTGCGTGCCTTCCACGACATCGAGTTCTCCCTGGATTATCCAACTGAATCCGAACAGGATGCCCAACGCGGCCGTGGCAACTGGGGGCTAGTCCATCATCAGGCAGCACGCTGCGTCGGGTTAGGGGTTCCCGTTACCTTTATCGCTGTAATGATGAAGTCCAACTATGTGCGCCTTGCCGAGGTGGCGCGCGTGGTGAAGCGTTACCAGGCGCCTCTGCGCGTCAACGTTTACCAAGCGGTACGCTCTGATCTCTACGCCTTGAATTACGAAGAGTACTGGCAAGGCTTTCGGGTGTTGTTTGCGGAAACTGATGTGATCGGCATCGGGGAACCGCTGGTTCGTGCTATGGCGGGTTTGCCTCCGAGGACCGGCGGATGTGGGGTGAGTACCGTGCGCGTTACGCCCCGTGCTACTAGTCAGCCTTGTGTGTATTGGCCGGGGGCTGGCGACCCCCTCTCACTCCTACTTTCGCTCCGCTCAAGACTTGTGGACACTCCGTCCTTTGTGGAGGCACGCACCACGCCAGAGGCTTGCCGTTCCTGCGTTTATCTCGAGTCTTGTTATGGCGGGTGTGCCGGGCGGCGCCGCATCCAAAATGCTCTCGATCAGCCGGACTTTTATTGCCCAATTGTCCGCGGAGAATTGCAAAAGCTGGAGATCCGCTTGGCTCCCGCTCGCGAGCTCCCCAAAGGCGAAAGCGCATGTACCACCATCGTGATTGCGCGTGATTGAGATGGCTGAGTTGCTCATGCGTGTGAATTTGGGCTGATGAGGTTGTAGCCTTCATGAGAATTTAGGATCGAAGACCGGGAGGATCAAGATGACAACAACCACGACTCAACCGCGAGACAACACATCCCAGGTGGCCGGCCAGCCCGATGCGGCAAAAGGCTTGGCGGTGGTTCGCGTGACAGTCGGGGCGATGCTCGTGTGGGTCTTCTTTGAGAATCTGGGGAAGGGCACGTACACCACTGCGGGCTATACTGGGGTGATTAATTACTACATTAAGAATAGCCACTCACCGGCCGTATGGAAGTGGGTAATGGGAATCATGGCCAGCCATGCGGCCATGGCAGCTCCCCTTCAAGCAGTGGGGGAGATTTCGCTGGGGATCCTGCTCGTCATTGGCCTGCTCACGCGTCCTGTGGCCTTTCTCGCATTCCTGTACTTGGGCAGCCTTTGGGTCTCGGAATTGGGTACGTCGTGGATTTGGGAACTACTGGTTCCGGTGCTCGCATCGCTGGGACTCGCGGTGGGACGCGCAGGTCGTGCATGGGGCATCGACGCGTTGCTGGCACGGCGGAGCCCCGCGTCCCCGTGGTGGTGATGGGGAAATCTGAGTGAGAGTATCCGTCATCATTCCTACCCATAACGAAGCGCAGGCCATTGGCCGAGTGCTTGCTGATCTGCCTTGCAGTCTTGTCACGGAGGTCATCGTTGTCGACAGCAATTCGACGGACGGAACGCCCGATCTCGCCCGAAAGATGGGGGCACAAGTCATCCAGGAGCCTCGCCGAGGATACGGACGCGCGTGTTTGACAGGGCTCGCAAATACGAAAAATCCTGATGTGGTCGTATTCCTCGACGGAGACTACAGCGACCGCCCTTCGGAGTTGCCAATTATCTTGGCTCCGATCATCGAGGGGCGCGCTGACATTACGCTCGGTTCGCGCCTCGGCGGCAAAAGCAACCCCGGTGCGCTACCGTGGCACCAATCATTCGGCAATCGCCTCGCCGCTGGCCTGATCAGGCTTTTATACGGCGTAAATGTCACTGACCTCGGACCGTTTCGCGCCGGCCGCGCTGATGTGCTGCGCGCCCTCGCTCTTGAAGAGGCTACCTACGGCTGGGCGGTGGAAATGATCGCGAAAGGGGCCACCGCGGGATTTCGGATCGTGGAAGTCCCCGTGAGCTACTACCCGCGCATTGGAAAGTCCAAAATTAGCGGTACGGTGAAGGGCACGGTAGGAGCAGCATGGTTCATCTTAAGCCGGATCGTGCTCTATTATTTTCGACGTCGAAGGGCGGGGGCGGGAACGCCGCGACCGGCGTAAGTCCCGATAGACCAATATCTCATGAAATCTACTCGCCAGACCCCTGTCCGTTTTTCTCACCCAAACCGCACTTTAGTCATTATGGCGAAAGCCCCAAGACCCGGTATGGTCAAAACCCGTCTTACTCAGAGCCTGCCTTCTCCCGCAGTGACAGCGCTGTATCGCTGCCTTTTAGAGGACACCCTCGCGTTGGCAACGTCATTGCCGAGCGTGGAGGTCGCAGTGATGTGCCCCGAGTGGGATCAGGACGAATTGGCGCACCTATTGGGTGATACAGTGCAGGTCGTGGCGCAAAAAGGCGAAGGTCTCGCAGCAGGACTCACTTCTGTTTTTCGACATTTCACTGCCGCCGGCCGGCAGCGCGTTATCGCCTTCAATAGCGACAGTCCACACCTCGCTCCGTCGGTTCTGGACAGCGCGTTCGAAATACTCGCCGCGCATGACGTGGTTGTCGGACCAACCCACGATGGAGGCTACTATCTGGTTGGCGCCAAGGCCGCTCACCCGTCGCTCTTTGAAAGCGATGGTATGGGAACAGGGAGTGCGCTCGACAGATTGCTGACGCGCACGAGAGCTCTTGGACTCTCAACCGGCTTCACGGAATCCTTCTATGACATCGACATCGCAAACGACTTGATTCTGCTGGCTCGGGAATTGCAGCTCGCTCCCGCGAAGGCCCCAAGGACTGCAGGCTGGTTCTGCGAATGGCAGCAAGCAGTCGCGCAACTTCGCCATTGAGTGGGAGGCCTGTGAAACTCACACCCTCGCTCAGGCTGTACGCACTCGGCGCCATCTTGCTTGTGGCGCTGACGATCTGCTCACGCAATTT
>DATEWL010000138.1:0-7088 GCA_035258025.1 Candidatus Acidiferrum sp.
CGCGACGGCGACATTCGCGATTCGCAAGCCGACATTACGCAAGCGCGCGAATATCTCGGCTACGATCCGCAAGTTACTTTCGAAGAAGGTCTCAGCCGTACGTTTGAGTGGTACCGTTCCACGCAAACCAAGCCGGAAGCAAAATCCAAAGAGTGAGCCGTCGTCGCGAGGCATTAGGGGCACGATACATCGTGCCCTCTTTCTTTATCCACTTCCTCTTGTAGGGGCGCAGCACGCTCCGCCCCAGCTTCCAACCCAGCGCCTTAGGGATTCACCGTCTTCCCATAGCTCAACGGCTCTCCCACCTTCGGCTTGTCGAAGTTCCAGAAGTACAAAGGTTCGAGCTTTTTCTGCTCCGGCCAAACCTGATCCAGCGTATCGCCTTCAAACAGTTCGCCATTTTTCATAACCCAGTGAACGGTATTCGTATTGTGGATGTCATCGAGCGGACTCTTATCCAGAATGACCAAATCGGCCAGCTTTCCCACCTCGATCGAACCAAGGTCCTGCGGCCGCCCGATGATTCTGGACCCATTCAGCGTGGCGCACCGCAGTACTTCGAGCGGCGTCATTCCTCCGCTTGCGAACATCCACATCTCCCAGTGGTAACCGAGCCCCTGCAACTGCCCGTGGCTGCCCACTCCGACAAGACCGCCAGCTCTCGAGAGCTTGGCCATCTGAGCAGCCAGTTTCGGGAATGCGTACTCGTCAGTGCGGAACCAAGCCGGCCGCCGGTTGGTCCTTTCATCGATAAGATTGTGCGGTATGAAATGGTTGAGCTTTGCGTTGTCGTGCACGTTGGTATTCTCGAACCAATATTCCTGGCCAAACGGGCCGCCGTAATTCACGATCAGCGTGGGAGTTTCCGCAATCCCCGATTGCGCAAACATTTGAAGCACATCTTTGAACAGCGGGGTGATCGGAAGTGTGTGCTCGTTGCCGTGAAAACCGTCGATGACGTGCGTCAGATTGAGCTTCAAGTCCAGCGCGCCTTCCGTCGTCGGCATCATTTCCAATTCCTTTGACGCCATCACCATGAACTGCCGCTGCCTGCGGTTACCAACAACGTAACTCTTGATGTTGTGTGTGCCGTAATACTTTCTGTACTTTGTCAGCACGCCTTTTACTTCTTCCATCGACTGAAAATTGTTATCGGAGAAAACGCCGGGCCCCGTGGAAAACGCGCGCAGCCCGAGAATATCTCCGCTGTCGACCAAGTCTTGATAGGCAAACATGTCGTTCGTGCCGGTTTGCACGTCGAGACCGGCGGTCACACCATACGCCAGGTTCGCGAGAAACGCCCAGTTCTGCGTGTCCAGGATGCCGCGGCGAATTTCGGTCCAGTGCGCATGAGTGTCGATAAAGCCAGGCACGATCGTTTTCCCGGCCACGTCGAACACCTTGGCCCCGGCTGGAACCGCGCCCTTTGGTCCAAGGCTCTTGATGCGGTTATCTTCGACCACAATGTCGGCGTTCTTCAGGACTTCATCGCCTTTCATCGTCACCACCGTCGCGCCCCGCAGCACAATCGTCCCCTTCGGAGTTTTCCTCGGGACTTCCAGATTGACGGCGATCTCCTGGACGTTCTTGTCCTCTTCCTTCAGCTTCTTCTCTTCTTTTTTCTCGTCCTTCTTTTCGTCCTTGCTGGCATCCGCCGGTTGCGCCGCGGCGTCTTTCTTGTCGCCGTCCTTCTTCTCCTCTTCCTTCGGCGGCTCAAACGAAATAGCGCTCAGCGGCTCGCGGAAGAGGCTGGCCCCGACGGCCCACGTGATGGTTTTTCCGTCATCGGCCCAATTGAAATAATCGGCTCCGATATCTGTCAATCGCTTCGCGGGAACAGACGGCGATGTAACAACCACCGTGGGTGCTTCGCCGCCCACCACTGGCACGGCAGTCACATAGAGCTGATTCATCACCTGAGCCAGCACCCAGTTTCCGTCGGGACTCACCTTTACATCGTCCGCAGCGACAGGCTCCTCCGCGGAAAAACTGCCTTGCCCTTTTACCTGAATGTGCGCGCGGCGATCCGTGCCGTCAAAGCGGAGCGAGACAAGTCCCTGCGGCGTGTAGATATAAATCCTGTCCTTTTCATGGGTGAAGTGTGGCGAGCCCGCCCCGCGCGCAGGTAAAATCAAATTCGCGTAGCCGCCTCCCGCTGGAATCCAGACGAGATCGGCGTTTTGCGTCTGCCCGGAATCGAACTCTACGTTCTCGCGGTCATACGCATTTCCGCGAAGTGCCACGATCTTGGTTCCATCTGGTGACCAAACCGGATTGCTATATAACGCAGCCGATGTCGACAACTGCTGCGGCGTTCCACCCGCTGCCGAAACTTTCCAAAGCTGTCCTCCCGCACTCGACCACGTCACATAAGCGATGGATTTTCCGTCTGGCGACCACGCGGGCTGAAACTCGCGCGCATTTCCGCTCGTCAAGCGCTGTGGCTTGCCACTCGGAATATCCATGATGTAGAGGTGCGTCATCGCGGAAAACACCGTCTTCTTGCCGTCCGGCGATTCCACCGGGCCTTGGATTAATCGCACCTTTACAGGACCTTCCTCGACTCTCTGCGGAAAATCCAGCTTTGGCCCCAGCTCTTGCGACACTTGCGCCGTAAACGGAATCACGTTCTCGGCGCCCGTCGCGATGTTCAGTCGCCGGATTTTTCCGTCCTGGTTGTAGACGATTTCCTTGCCGTTCGGAAGAAACGCGTATCCCGGAAAAAGATCGCGCGTAAACCGAGACTCCTGGTCATCGCGCGTGATGGGATATCTAACCCAGCGATCTTCCCCCGTTTGCAGATTGCGCAAACGCAGCCCACTCTCCGTCTCGTACCGCGTCACATAGAGAAGCTGTGTGCCATCCGGCGAAAGCACCGGCCGGAAACTGCTCTTGGCCTGTTCGAACAAGATATCCTCGTCGCCGGTCTTGCGGTCTCGCCGTGCCACTTGCCAAAGTGGAAATTGCGCGTTGTACTCGAAGCCGCCGCTGCGCTTCGCATAATAGAGATATTTGCCGTCCGGAGAAGCCACGACTCCGATAGCATTCCCACGCTCGCGCCGCGGGGTCGTTGGCGTCGGCTTGGCTTTGGTGATTTGCACGCCGGAACCGCCATCTACGTGGTACATCCACACTTCGAACGTCGTGATGCCGAACCCGGCCTTCGATACAAAAATGTAGTTGCCGTCCGGCGACCAGCTCGGCGAAGCAAACTCATTATTGGGGTCCTTGGAAACCTGTTTCACGCCGCTGCCATCCGGATGCATGATCCAGATGTTCTCGCCGCCTTCGCGGTCAGAAATGAACGCTACCCACTTTCCATCGGGCGAGAACTTCGGCTGGCTGTCAAACGCCATCCCGCCATCGACCAGCTTCGCTGTTCCGCCTTCGATCGGCAGCGTGTAAATGTCCCCGACCAATTCGAAGACGATGGTCTTGCCATCCGGCGAAACGTCCAGGGAGAGCCAAGTCCCCTCGTCGGTTGTGAACTCGATCTTTCGCGTAGGCTTTAGCGGCAACCCTTTCTTCTCGTCCTTTTTCTCGCCTTTCTTTTCGTCTTTCTTATCCTGGCTATCCTGGGCCGCGGCGTCCTGAAACTTCGCCTGAACGGGCCCTCCAAATCCTCCGAGAATCACCGCCGTCGCTGCAAACAACGCGGCCAAGCCGCGCAGGCTGAGATGCTTCGCGTCCATGCTCTTCCCTCCGTGTTTTTTCAAAATCGTTCGACTAATCCCAACCTACGGCTCGTCCCCTTCTTCAGCTCCACCCCTGCCAGGCCGTTGCGGCGGTGTGGGCACAATGTGCGGTATTCCAGCGTCATTCATCTTTTTATTGAGCGCCGGCAAGTCCTCTTCCGCAATTTTCTTCACTTTCGCCGAAGCTTCACTGACAAGTGGCGTTAGTTCCGCGAGTTTCTCCTTTTGTTGTCCTCCCGGGGCTTCCCAGAAGCCATCCAGTTCTCGCAGCAAACTTTGCACTTGCAGTGGCAACGGCTGGGGTTTCCATTCGAATGGCGGCCCTGCATTTCCGAGTCCTTGTTGCTCGCGCACGTACTTCTCCGCCACCGCGTCCACATTTTTCTGCAGTTCCTCGGCGGCCTTTTGTATCTCCGCCGGAATTTTTGGCGCATCCGGCTTGTCGGCATCCTTCTTCCATTGCTCTCTGGCCGTCTTCAGCCCCTCTTTGATGCCTTCAATTGTTTTGCGGTCTTTATCCGCTGTCTTGGCCATTACATAGAGCTGTTGGATGGCTTCGCTTCTCGCCGCGCGGTCCACCGGCGACATTTGCATTCGCGGATCGTCTTCCACCACGACCTCTTGCGTCCCCTCTTTGCTTCCCGCCTTGATTTTGATGGTGTACTTGCCAGGCTCGACGAGCGGGCCGCGCGGCCCAAAATCGAATCCGGCTGCGGCAGCCTCAAGTTGTTCCGGCGTTGGCACTGCCGGCGAATTCCAACGCAAATCCCAGTTCGTGCGGTTTACTCCTGCCTTGCCAGGCCCATCGAGTTCCCGCACCAACTTGCCGTCCTTGTCGTACACGCTGATCTTCGTTTTGCCCTCTTTGTCAGCAGAGGTTGGAGCTTTTGGTTTTTGATCGGTCGTTGCGGTTTCCTTCTTTTCCTGCTCTTTCTGTTTGCTTGCATCCGCTTCTTTTTGCTTTTCTGCGTCCTTGCTTTTGTCGTCGTTGGCCGCCTTTGGCGGTTCGGGCGGCAAAGCTTCCTTTAAGTAGTAATTCAAAATCGCGCCATACGGCGGATTCTTGCCTGTAAACATCTTTTGCCCGGCGCTCCACCTGCGTTCCCGCAAATCCCACACCGTCGCAGTCCGCGGCGCAAAAAACGTCAAATCAGAGTTTGCCACGCCAGCGTCGAACTTCTCGATCGGCGTCAGGTCGTCGAAAATCCAGATCGACCGCCCGTGCGTAGCAAGCACCAAGTCGTTCTGCTGCGCCTGTATCTCAATGTCATCCACCGGAACAGTCGGAAAATTGTTCTTCAGTGCCGTCCAATTAGCGCCGTGGTCCCACGACACCCACAGCCCAAACTCCGTCCCCGCGAAGAGCAAGTTCGCGCTCCGGGGATGCTCTCGCACGACGTGCACGGTTCCCGCCGAATCCGGAATTCCGTTGCGAATCGACTTCCAAGTCTCTCCATAATCTGACGTCTGAAATAGGTAGACGTTATAGTCGTCAGTGCGGTGTCCATCAAACGTCACAAACGCCGCCCCCTCCGCGTACTTCGACGCCGCCACGCGCGTCACATAAGTCCCCTTGGGCACTCCAGGTACGCGCAACGCCACGTTCTTCCATGTCTTCCCGCCGTCGCGCGACACTTGCACATTGCCGTCGTCCGTTCCCACCCACAACACGTTCGGCGTCAACGGCGATTCGCTCAAAGTTGTAATCGTCGGGTACTCTTCGACGCCATCGTGCCGCGACAACGTACTCTTGTCCGGCGTCTTCCCAAAAATTTGCAGCTTATTACGGTCCACGCCCGTAGTCAGATCACCACCCAACCGCGTCCACGAATCACCGCGGTCCGTCGACTTGAATAAATAATTTCCGCCGTAATAAATCGTCTTGTGATCGTGCGCCGAAACTTCCACCGGCGAGTTCCACTGGAATCTGTAATGCGGTTCCCCGGCCTTCGCTTCCGGCATGATCTCCCGCTGTTGCGAGGTATGTTCGTCGCGCCGCGAAAGATGGCCGTCCTGTGATTCCGTATAAACGATCCACGGCTCCGCGTAGTCGATTCGCGCATAAAATCCGTCGCCGCCAGGCATCAGCGTCCAGTCTGAGTTGATAATGCCGTCTCGCGTCAAAGACATGCTCGGCCCGCACCAGCTTCCGTTGTCCTGCAAGCCGCCGCAGATTTTGTAAGGTCTTTCGTTGTCCAGCCCAACCTCATAAAACTGCCCGATCGCGATCGTGTTGATGAAGTCCCAAGTCCGTCCGTTGTCATAGCTCCAGTGAATTCCACCATCCGATCCTGTAATGACGTGATTCGAATCCGCCGGATCGATCCACATCGCGTGAAAATCTCCGTGTATGCCCTTCACTCGCTGCGTCGAAAACGTCTTTCCTCCGTCCTCCGAATAAAACATCTGTGCGCCAAGCTCCCAGATTCGCAGGTCATTGTTGGAGTCGATCCGAATCTGGCTGTAATACGAAGGACGCGGATTCGTATCCCCCATCTTCTTCCAGGTCTCGCCCTTGTCCTCGCTGCGATAGGTTCCGCCTTTTTCATGCTGCACGATGGCATACACGATGTTCGGATCCTTCCGGTAAATATCCAGCCCGATTCGCCCGGTGTCGCCGCCGTTTTCGTATGGCAGCCCTTTCACCAATTTCTTCCAGGTCGCTCCGCCGTCCACGGTCTTGTAAATCGCGCTATCAGGTCCACCGCCGTTAAATCCAAACGGAGTCCGCCGCCGCTCATACGCCGCCGCATAAAGCGTATCCGGGCTTTCCGGGTCCATCGCGATATCGCTCACGCCTGTGTCGTCATTGATTTTCAACACTTGATTCCACGTCTTCCCGCCATCCGTCGTCTTGTAAACACCGCGCTCCGGGTTCGGCCCCCACAAATGTCCCAGCGCCGCCGCGTACACGACCTCCGGATTCCGCGGGTGAATCACAATGCGGCCGATGTGATGCGTCGCCGTCAGCCCCATCTTCTGCCACGTCTTCCCGGCATCCAGCGACTTGTAGATTCCATCCCCCCAGGACGAGCTTTGCCTGTTGTTCGGCTCTCCGGTGCCGACCCACACCACCGCCGGATCAGACGGCGCGATCGCAATATCGCCAATCGTCGAAACACTTTCCTTGTCAAACAAGGGCTCCCACGTCGTCCCGTTATTCGTCGTCTTCCACACCCCGCCCGACGCCGTTCCCACATACACAATGTTCGGATTGCTCTCGACGACGCCGAAATCGTCGATGCGCCCACCCATCACTGCCGGCCCGATCTCCCGAAACTCCAAATTTTTCAGCTGCTCGGTAGGATTCGATTGGCCCCTCGTCCCAACCGGCGCAATGATGGCCAGTCCGACCGAGAACACCACCGCGGCCAAACTCATCTTCAAAGCAAG
>DATEWL010000139.1:0-3811 GCA_035258025.1 Candidatus Acidiferrum sp.
GGCAAGGACAATCAGCGGCACACCGGCT
Source organism: Candidatus Acidiferrum sp. (assembly GCA_035258025.1). GTDB lineage: Bacteria > Acidobacteriota > Terriglobia > Acidiferrales > UBA7541 > Acidiferrum. The sequence continues at coordinate 29 of DATEWL010000139.1, forward strand.
TCGCGATACTTCACTGCGGCATCATAAATCGTCATTTTCTCATTGCCCGGCAGGAAGTGCGTCCAGCAGCCTTCGGTTCCGGGGGCGAGTTGATTGCGCAAACGAATATTCGCGAATGTGCCGCGCATCATCACTTCATGATTGCCGCGCCGCGCGCCATACGAGTTGAACTCGTGCGGCTTCACACCGTTCGCGATCAAATATTTTCCGGCGGGCGAATCGATTGGGATCGACCCCGCGGGCGAAATATGATCTGTAGTCACACTGTCGCCGAGAATCGCGAGGACTCGCGCACCGTGAATATCCGCGAGAGCCGGCGGCGTCTTCGGCATATTCTCAAAAAACGGCGGCTGCTTAATGTACGTGGACTTCGGATCCCACTTGTATAAGTCGCCCTCGGGAACGGGCATGGACTTCCAGTGCGCGTCGCCTTCGAACACATTGGCGTATTCTTTGCTGTACATCTCGCTCGTCACCGAATCGCGTACCGTTGACTCAATTTCCTGTGGCGTTGGCCAAATGTCCCGCAGATATACCGGTTTCCCCGCGGAGTCCGAGCCCAGAGATTCAGTGGTCAAATCCATGTCCATGCGTCCCGCAAGAGCATAGGCCACGACAAGCGGCGGTGAAGCCAAATAGTTCGCCCGCACCAACGGGTGAATTCGTCCTTCAAAATTTCGATTACCGCTCAGCACGGCCACGGCCACCAGGTTGTTGTCCTTGATCGCAGCCCCAATCGCTTCGGGCAGCGGACCGCTATTGCCAATGCAGGTTGTGCATCCGTAGCCCACAAGATGAAAATTCAGTTTTTCGAGATAAGGCGTCAGCCCGGAAGCATCAAGATAATCCGTCACCACTTTCGAACCCGGTGCGAGACTGGTCTTGACCCACGGTTTCACATGCAGCCCGCGCTCGACTGCTTTCTTCGCTAGCAACCCCGCGCCCAGCATCAGCGAAGGATTCGAGGTATTCGTACAACTCGTGATGGCGGCAATCACCACCGCTCCGCTCGACAAATCAAACGAGTCGCCGTTATTCCGCACGGCCACATGCTTGTCAGGCGTACCTTCCACAACTTTGGTGAAAGAACTCTTTGCGTTGCGCAACGACACGCGATCCTGCGGCCGCTTCGGCCCGGCCACCGTAGGTTCCACCGTGCTCAGATCCAGCTCCAGTTTGTCGCTGAAGATGGGATCCGCCATATCGTCCGTGCGGAACAGCATCTGCTCTTTGCAATACGCTTCAACGAGCGCGATCTGTTCCGCTCCGCGCGCCGTGAATTGCAAATAGGCGAGCGTTTCTTCATCGACAGGGAAGAAGCCCATCGTTGCGCCATACTCCGGCGCCATGTTTGCTATTGTTGCGCGGTCCGGCACGCTCAGACTGGAAAGCCCCGTCCCGCAGAATTCCACAAATTTGCCAACGACGCCTTTCTTGCGCAGCATTTCTGTCACGGTTAGCACGAGGTCCGTCGCAGTGGCCCCTTCGCTGAGTTTCCCATGCAAACGGAAGCCAACGACGTCGGGGATGAGCATCGAAGACGGCTGCCCGAGCATCGCCGCTTCTGCCTCGATCCCTCCCACCCCCCAGCCGAACACGCCGAGCGCATTCACCATCGTTGTGTGAGAATCGGTTCCTACAACGGAATCCGGATAGGCCTCAACCCTGCTTCCCGAAGGCATCGCACAAACCACTCGCGCGAGATATTCCAGATTCACCTGATGGCAGATACCGGTGTCCGGCGGCACCACTTTGAAATTTTGAAATGCTGTCTGTCCCCAGCGCAAAAACGCGTAGCGTTCAATGTTGCGCTGGAATTCCAGCTCCGCATTCAAACCAAATGCGTTTGCGCTGCCGAAGCTGTCGACTTGCACGGAATGGTCGATGACCAGCTCAGCGGGGAACAGAGGATTGATGAGCCGTGGATTGCCGCCCATGCGCTTGATGGCCTCGCGCATCGTGGCGAGATCAACCACGGCGGGCACGCCGGTGAAATCCTGCAGAAGCACGCGCGCGGGCATGAACGCGATCTCTTTCTCGGGGGCTCCCGGCGTCCAGTTCGCGAGCGCGCGAATATCATCGGGCCGCACAAAACGCCCGTCCTCGCAGCGCAATAGATTTTCGAGAAGGATGCGGAGGGAAAACGGTAGCTTTGCCAATTGGCAGGAGATCTTTTTTTCAAGCAGCTCGAGCCGGTGAATATCAAACGATTGCGCGCCCACGTTCAGTTTGTCGCGCGTTCCGAAAGAATTCCCTGCGGCAATGGCCATTCTCGCCGTCCTTTCCATCACTTCATTAGCCCTTTATGATAACCGAAAACGAATCTTTACGGCGCACGGCCAGCTATACTGTTCAGGACGTGAACATCGTTCTGATTTCGACCTACGAGCTGGGACGCCAGCCATTCGGGCTTGCGTCGCCGGCAGTCTGGCTCCGTAAGTGTGGGCACAACCTTGTGTGCCTCGATCTTTCACGTCAGTCCCTCAATGAATCTGCTGTTCGCGCCGCCGGATTGATCGCGATTTACTTGCCAATGCACACGGCCACACGTCTCGCTGCAAAACTCGTCCCGACGTTACTCGAACTGAATCCGCTCGCTCATCTTTGTTGCTATGGCCTATACGCGCCGATGAATGTGGATTATCTGCGAACGCTTGGCGTCGCGACGATCCTCGGCGGTGAATTCGAGCACGAACTCACGCAACTTGCCGAACGCTTGCAAACACGCTTGCAAAGCGATGATCGCCCGAGGTTTTCACCACAACCAGAACCTCTCGTCTCGCTCGAGCGCCTCACCTTCCAGGTCCCGGACCGCTCGGACATGCCACCCATCGGTGAGTATGCCCATCTCGTTGTTCCCGGCGGAGGATTCCGTCTTGTTGGCTCAACGGAAGCCAGCCGTGGCTGCAAACATCTTTGCCGCCATTGCCCGATCGTCCCCGTTTACAAAGGCGTTTTTCGCATCGTTAGCCGCGACATTGTGATGCAAGATATCCGCCAACAAGTCGCCGCGGGCGCACAGCACATTTCGTTCGGCGACCCGGACTTCTTCAACGGCATTCGTCACGCGATGGAACTTGTCGAAGAATTTCACCGCGAATTTACGAACGTAACCTACGACGTAACCATAAAAATCGAGCACCTGAAAAAATACGAAGCGCACCTGCCAAAACTAAAGGAAACCGGTTGCCTGTTCGTCATCAGCGCCGTGGAATATGTCGATGACATTGTGCTCAGCGCTCTCGACAAAGGCCACACGCGCGAAGATTTTCTGCATGTCGTTCACGCTTTCCGCGCTCTCGGCATGATTCTTCACCCGACGTTCGTTCCGTTCACTCAGTGGACCACGATGGAAGGTTATCTCGATTTGTTGCGCGTGATTCGTGCCGAATCGCTGATGGAAAATGTCGCGCCCATCCAGCTTGGTATTCGCCTGCTAATTCCCGAGGGTTCGCGTCTCTTGGAATTGGACGAGGTGCGGCGCAACGTCGGTTCTTTTGATCCTGAATCGCTCTTCTATCCCTGGAAGCATGCCGACCCTCGAGTCGACGCGCTCAGTGAAGCCGTGCAAGCGATCGCAGCAGAGGGTGATCTCCGAAAAGAATCTCGCAGCACTGTCTTCGGACGCATCTGGAAAGCCGCCCACGCCGCCGCAGGGCTCGATGCTCCTATCCTTCAACCATCGCAAGTGCCCGCAGCCGCAATCCCTTTTCTGAGCGAGCCGTGGTACTGCTGCGCTGAGCCAACGCGCGAACAGTTTGTCTCGATCGGCCAAGTCTCGAA
>DATEWL010000140.1:0-2742 GCA_035258025.1 Candidatus Acidiferrum sp.
AACTTCACGCGCTTCTGCACTTCGCCGACTTCTTCCGGGACCGTGGCTTGACGGAGCTTGACGCGCGCGCCAGCTTCATCAATCAGGTCGATGGCCTTGTCGGGAAGGAAACGGTCTGGAATGTAGCGATTGGAAAGATAAACGGAATAGCGCAACGCTTCATCCGTGTAGCTGACGGCATGAAACTTTTCGTAGCGTTCGCGCACGCCCTGGATGACTTGAACGGCTTCTTCTTCGTTGGGAGCGGGAACCTTAACGGATTGGAAGCGGCGCTCGAGCGAGCGGTCTTTTTCCACCGATTTACGATACTCACCGGGGGTTGTTGCGCCGATGCATTGAATTTCGCCGCGCGAAAGAGCCGGCTTCAGTATGTTCGCGGCATCCAGCGAGCCTTCCGCGGAGCCTGCGCCCACCAGCGTGTGCAATTCGTCAATAAACACGATCGAATTCTGGCTCTCCATCAATTCTTTCATGATGGTCTTGAGCCGCTCTTCGAATTGTCCACGATATTTTGTTCCAGCGACGATTAAGGAAAGGTCCAGTGAAAGAATGCGTTTGTCCGCAAGGAACGGCGGGACGTCGCCATCGGAAATGCGCTGCGCCAGCCCTTCGACAATGGCCGTTTTCCCAACGCCCGGCTCACCGATGAGAACCGGATTGTTCTTCGTCCGACGGCAGAGAATCTGGATCACGCGCTCGACTTCACCCTCGCGCCCAACGAGTGGATCCAACGAGCCTTCGCTGGCCGCCTGCGTGAGGTCGCGGCTGAATTCCGCGAGCAGTGAAGTTTCCTTCGGCCGGGCCGCGGTCGTCTTCTCCCCCGATGTGCGCGCCAACTCTTCGCGTAGCGTGGAGAGACGAAGCCCGCGCTCCATCAAAATTTCCGCGCCAAAGCACTTTTCTTCCCGCAGGATCCCGAGCAGCAGGTGCTCCGTCCCCACGTGCTTGTGCCCGAGCCGTTCGGCTTCTTCCGCCGACATGTTCAGGATGCGCTTGCACTCCGCGCTGAGCGGGACTTCGACCGAGGTCGAAATGCGCTCGCGAATCGTGATGCGCGCCTCAATCTCTTTGCGGATGGACTCGATCGATCCTTGCTGCCGCAAGAAACGGTTGGCCAGAGCTTTGTCCTCGCGCATCAAGCCGAGCAGCAAATGCTCGGTCTCGATGTACGGGCTGCCATACTGGCTGGCTTCGTATCGTGCGAAAAAAATGACGCGACGCGCTTTTTCTGTGTAGCGTTCGAACACGTTAGCTCGCTTCTCCCCCTGGGGCCCCGCTCGCTGGAGCCGCAGCCCCGCGAGTTTGCAGAACGCCATGTTCAAGTCCGAGTATCCGGTCGCATCGCGCAGCAAGAGCCAGGTTGTGAGTCGCGATTAGCGACGTCAACCCATGCGCGCGGTGCAGCCGTTCCAGTAACTCAAACACAGCCCAAGCATTCTGCTCGTCCAAATCCCCGGTAGGTTCATCTGCCAGCAGCACGGACGGCCCAGTGACGAGCGCCCGGGCAATTGCGACGCGCTGCTGCTCCCCTCCGGAGAGTTCCCCTGCGCGGTGATCCGCCCGATTTTCCAGGCCAACCTCCGCAAGCCACTTCCGCGCCATCCCCAGCGCAGAAGTGAAATCTTCGCCGCGCAGCAACAGCGGCATAGCTACATTTTCTGCAGCCGTAAAATCAGGCAGCAACTGATGACGTTGCCAGAGAAAACCCACCGCGCGGTTTCGAAATTCCGCGAGCGCAATGTCATCATTCGTTTCAATGGCTTTATTTGCGAAGTATACTGTACCGCTCGTTGGCGTGTCTAGCGCGGCCAGCAAATGCAACAGAGTGCTTTTGCCGGCTCCAGAAGGCGCGACAATGGCAACCATTTCTCCTTGAAACAAACTCAGATTCGTATCGGACAAAACCGCCAGGCTTTTATCACCGCTGCCGTAAATTTTCTTCAGGCTTCGCGCTTCCATCACCACGGAAGCCGCGCCTCGCGCGTTCGGAGCGATCGACCGAACTGCCTGGCTCGGGTTGTCTTGCGGCTGGGTCATATTGTTCTCAAGCCTGATCCACTACTCCCGGGTTGCCGGACTGCTCCCCTTAACTTAGATGCTACCTTTGCCACGGAAGTGTCCGCGACCGTGGCCAACTGCGCCGCCCAATTGCCCAAGAGTTTCCTGTTTCTGCCAAACACCTGCCTGTCACAAAAGTGCCCAGCAAGCGTCAGCTTTGGAACACTCTTAAGCTTCTTTTTTTCAATAACTTGTAGCGAGCTTTCACTCTTCCGGGTAGTGAGGGCGACTCCCCGGATCCGCCCGCCGGCCTCTACACAGTTACTGGAGCAAACGACGCGCCAAAACCCCTCCAGTAAAGTCCTTGTCTTCCGTCCGCTCTCTCTGCCCAGCTATTCATACCGGAGAATCTCTACCGGCAATAGCCTCGCCGCTGCCCGAGCCGGAAGAATCGTCGCTCCAATCGAAATCCCCATGGCTGCCAGCGTGATCCATACGCCGTCGAGCACGCTGGGATGAAACGGCACGTAAGAAACCGCGTAGATTTGCGGATCGAGTGGAATCAGATGATAACTCCCCGCAATCAGGGCAAATGCATACCCAATGCAGAGCCCGATCAGCGTCCCAGTAAACCCGATGGCGATTCCCTGCCAGAGAAAAATCTTTCGAATTTGCTCGCGGCGAGTGCCCATGGACATCAATACGGCGATATCGCGCGCCTTGTCCGTAACCATCATCGAAAGC
>DATEWL010000141.1:0-2579 GCA_035258025.1 Candidatus Acidiferrum sp.
CGAATCGCCATATTTCGAGGTTCGCGGCCGCAATACTCTCTTCGGTGCTCAAATCCAGAATGCCACCACGGTCCACGAAACCTCTGGCGTCCACCCTCTTTCCTGCGCCCTTCCAAAGAACATAGGATCGCACCAAGTTGAAAACTGGAATCCGCGCTTCAGCGTAGTAGGTCGTCAAATACACTGTAGCGGGGAAGTTGAAGCGTTTGAGAATCGGATAGGCGTATTTATAGAAATTGAAGTAGCCGTCGTCGAAGGTGATCACGACCGACTGCGGCGGCAAAGTGCCTTCCTGCAAATGCGCGACAGCTTCATCGAGAGAGAGTACATTGCATCCAAATCTTGACAGGATTTCCATGCGGCTCTCGAAGAGTTCGGGCGACATAAATAGGGCCGGGCGCCATTTGTGCTCGTCAAGTTGAGAGATGCCGTGATAGCCAAGAATCAACAGCTGGCGCTGCCGCCATTGGCTACGTTTCATCACCGAGTACAATCCAAGCTTTCGGGCGCTCTTTAGTGCCAGCGCCTTCCCTGCCTTCAAGGGATCCCACTGCTTATTCATACCGACTTGAGCTTTCTAGCCGTTTCTTCCTGATTGACAGGGCTGCGGCTCGATTGTATTTCTCCGCTTAGATGTTCGGCGTTGATGCGGGGTTTCGAGCGCACCAAGATATCCGCTTCCCTTGCGTTTGATTTCCCTGCCTTCGCCACAAAATTCCGTTGCCAGAGCTCGAAAACCAACAGAAGCCAGAGTTCCCGGGATCGGTCCCGGCGTCCGCGGATGTGCTCGTTCATAAGCGCACGCACGCCGTTCTCGTCGAAGTATCCCCGTTGCATCGTCGTCGGCTCCAACAGGATTGCCAGAAGGTCATCCTTCCACTTCCCGCGGAACCACTGCCCGAGAGGAATCGCGAAACCCTGTTTCTGGCGGTAAAGAACGCTACGCGGCACTCCAAGTTTTTCGGCGACTTTCTTCAGCAGATACTTTTGCTCGCCGCGCTGGATTTTCCAGTGGGGCGACAGCTGACAGGCCCATTCGGCCACCACGTGGTCGAGAAGGGGAGCGCGCACTTCGAGTGAAACCATCATGCTCATGCGGTCCACCTTCGGCAGGATGTCGCCGGAAAGGTAGGTCTTCATGTCCAAGTACTGCAGCCGGCTGAGCTCGTCGGTTGCCGGAGCATTGCTCAAGAATTCGCGGAACGGCGTCAGAGGAGGAGCAAAGGACCGGCAAGCGGAGAGAAAATCCTTGGAGAAGACATTCGCTTCCGGTCCGACAACGTCCAGCACGGAAATGTAGTTCAGGTAGCGTTCCTTCGCCGGCAAAGACATGCTGTACAGGTAGCGCCGACCGTACACGGAGCGCGGCAAATTCGGGAAGACCACGCGGCGGTAGAGCGATCCCGCCCACGCGGGCATCATCCTCAGTTGCTGCCTCTGCAGGTTCACGGGGTAACGGTCATAGCCCGCGAAAACTTCGTCGCCGCCGTCGCCGGCCAGCGCCACAGTCACGTGCTCTCGCGCCATCCGGCAGACGGCATAGGTTGGAAGCATGGACGCATCGCCGAACGGCTCCTCGAGTTGGCCGGTAAGCGCCAGCAGAGTGTCGCTGAAATCCGGTTCCACCACGAACTCGTGGTGTTCGGTGCCGAAAGTCTTGGCCACCAGTCTCGCATGTTGCCCTTCGTTGTAGTCATGATCGCGGAACCCAATCGAAAAGGTTCTTACCGGCGAAGAGGACAGCTGGGCCATCAACGCAACGACCAGGGAGGAATCGACGCCGCCGCTGAGTAGCGCGCCGAGCGGCACGTCGCTGATCATGCGAATTCGGACCGCTTCACGCAAATGAGCCTCGAGCTGCTCGACGAGCTCGTCTTCACGGTCGGACGGCGTAGCGGAGAACTTTGGCAGGTCCCAGTATCTTGCGATATCAAGCTTGCCGTTCGAAAACTCCAGAATGTGTCCCGGAGGGAGCTTGCGAATGGCCTTGAAAGCGGTATGCGGGTCTTGGACATAGCCAAAGCAGAAGTAGCTTTGCAGCCCTTCGGCATCGATCTCCTGAAGTTCCGGAGCTACCTCCAGCAGGGACTTGATCTCCGACCCGAACAACAGCTTTCCGTTCTTCAAGGCGTAGTGCAGCGGCTTTTTCCCGAAGCGATCTCGTGCCAGTAACAGGCTTTGTTTCCGGATATCCCATAGCGCGAACGCAAACATCCCGCGGAGGTACTCAACGCAGCGAGCGCCATACTCCTCGTAGAGGTGCACGATCACTTCTGTATCCGAGTTCGTGTAGAATTGATGTCCACGCGCTTGCAATTCGTCGCGCAGCACGGGAAAGTTGTAGATCTCCCCGTTAAATACTGTCCAGACGCTCTTGTCCTCGTTGTGAACCGGCTGCTGGCCCGTCGAAAGATCGATGATGCTCAGACGCCGGCTGCCAAGCCCGACATTCCCCTGGACCCAAAGGCCCTCCTCGTCAGGACCACGATGAATAATCCTGTCGCACATCCGCCGCAAGTCGACGGTAGTAGCCGGGCGACTGGCATCTTCCATGACAATTCCAGCGATTCCGCACATTG
>DATEWL010000142.1:0-5019 GCA_035258025.1 Candidatus Acidiferrum sp.
CGTGTCCCATGCCACCACAGGTTCCGGTCCGTCGGCTTCCTTTTTGGGCAGCGACATGCGCGCGGCCTACTACGGTGGAACGGCCCTCACCGGTGCTGGCCAGAACCTCGGGCTGCTTGAGTTCTTAGGCACGGACTTGGCCGACTTGAACACCTATTTCACGAATGTCGGTCAAACCAACAATGTGCCGATAACCCTGCTTTCCACGGACGGAACCAGCACGTCTTGCGTGGATTCGAGAGCCGGCGGCAGCTGCGATGACACCGAACAGACGCTCGACATGACTCAAGCGATCGGCATGGCTCCGGGGCTGGCGAGTCTTGTGGTGTACGTAGGGTCCACCGATACCGCAATGATCAGCGCCATGACGACGCACAATCCTCTGCCCACTACAATTGGCTGTTCGTGGGGCTGGACTCCCGCGGATCCCAGCACGCTTAACCCATATTTCCAGAAGATGGCGGCGCAAGGACAGAACTTCTTTGCGGCCTCCGGTGACTCCTCCACTTGGTCTTCCAGAAATGAGGCCTGGCCGGCGGACAATGCATACGTAGTTTCAGTCGGCGGCACGGATCTGGTAACCGCCAATGCGGGCGGCGCCTGGATGTCTGAGACTGCGTGGGTCGACAGCGGCGGCGGCATCTCGCCGGACGGCATCGCCATTCCTTCGTGGCAGCAACTCGCGGGAGTCATCAACTCCAGCAATCGGGGTTCGACGACGCTGCGCAATGGGCCGGACGTTTCAGCAAATGCGAACTTTACCTTTTATGTTTGCGCTGACCAAACAACATGCACCGCAAACCTTTATGGCGGCACCAGCTTCGCCGCGCCCATGTGGGCCGGCTACATTGCACTGGTCAACCAGCAATTGGCGGCCAACGGTGAGCCAACGATCGGTTTCATCAACCCGACGATCTACTCGCAGAGTGTGACCTCCGCTTATGGCTCGGAATTCCACGACATCACGAGTGGAACATCCGGCAGCTTCTCGGCAGTGACTGGGTATGATCTGGTGACTGGATGGGGCAGTCCGAACGGTACCGGGCTGATCAATGCGCTGGCTCCAACGTCGACGATTCCTAACTTCACAATTTCTGCTTCGCCCGCTTCGGTCTCGGTGGTCCAAGGTGGAAATGGCTCATCTACGATCACGACTGCTGTTTCCGGCGGTTTTAATTCGGCCATCGCGTTGACTGCGTCCGGCCAGCCGACAGGCGTGACTGTGAGCTTCAGTCCCTCGTCCATCGCCGCGCCGGGCTCCGGCACTTCGACCATGAGCATCGCTGTGGCTTCGACGACGGCCACCGGCACGTACACCATCACCGTCACCGGCACGGGCGGAAGCATTACGCAAAACGCCACAGTCACCCTGACAGTGACCGCAGTTGCGGCTGGCAACTTCACGCTCTCCGCGTCTCCGACCAGCTTGACCATCACTCGGTCATCGCACGGAACAACGACGATCACGATCCATCCGACCAACGGCTTTGCCGGCAGTGTCACCTTGTCGGCAAGCGGTCTGGGCACCGGCGTTACGGCGGCGTTCAGCCCGAACCCGACGACTGGCGCGAGCACGCTGACTTTGACGGCCAGCAGCACGGCGACGACAGGGACAAGAACCGTGACTATCACTGGCGTTTCGGGCTCTCTGAGCCACACGACAACCATCAGTCTCAGGGTTCGACGTTAACCGCAGCGGATAGCTCGGTGTCCACTTCACGCCTGGTGTGAAGAACGCCGCTTAGCCGAACAACAACAACGAGGTTGTATACACCGCGTTGCCGGGCCTTCATCGCCGGCGGCGCGGTTTTTTCTGCGTTTTCCATCAAGAATCTTCGTTGGAATGAGTTTTCCGGCTGGCGAACTTGTCATCCGAGCCGAATGCGCGGCGACCTCGAGTTGCAAGCGGGAATTATCGCGAATGAATTGTTCCGGCGTGGTCCGTTGATCAGTAGTGATTCAAGCGTCCCCACGGTTCCTCAGGGCATGCTGACTTCAGATTAGTTCGCAAGGTCTTCGCAAGAATCAATGAGGCGGGTGCTGTGCCAGCGGGACAACATAAAAAAATCGAGGGCGACTCGGTGTGACCGCGTCGCCCCCTTTTCGATTGAGTCGCTAAGTTTTCGCTTCTCGATCAACTTATTCGAAAACGTCCGGTTTTACCCTGGCCGCCTCGCTTAAATCGGTTCGTAAAGCTTTACTTCTTGGTTCAACTCACGATCGCGGCTCGGTATTACCCTCGTCGTATCTTTGAGTGCGCCGCAAAGCTTCTCGCTTCCGCATTCGCTCAGCAGCAGCCCGGTTTTACCCTTGCCGCCTTGAACTCAGCCGCGAAGCGCGCTCCCCGATCCGACTCACTGGAAGCTGGCTCGGTTTTATCCTTGCCATTCCCCTTGCGTGAATCGCGGAGCTTTTCTTCTCAATTCAATTCAGTTGACGCCGACTCGGTTTTACCCGTGCCGCCATCTCAGAATTGACTCGCGAAGTTTTACTTCTCAATTCAACTCAGGTAACGCCAGCTCAGTTTTATCTTTGCTGCCATCCCTGAATTGACTCGCGAAGTTTTTCTTCCCGATCAATCTGCTGCGCATACTAAGAGCAGTGAGAAATGTTGGCAAGTGTTATCTCGCGAAAACTCTGTGGAAATGTGTGCATGCCTGTGGAAGAAAATTCCTCAGCAAAATCATTCCACCGGAAAAATCGGGGCTGTCCTACTTTGCGTCCACCACTAACCCACCGGCAAACCATCTCCGGATTCTTATTGGCACCGCAATACTCACTAAGGTACACTTTCTTTGTTCAGTAGTGCGCCTCGCTTTCGCGAGATTCCCCCTAAATCCCAAGTATTTCTTTCTGGAGACTTCTATGTCTGCAAATCGCTCACAGGACCGCGCGTCCTTGTGTTCTTTCACGTTTGTCGATGGCCGCCGCTGCCGCATTCCACGCCGCCACGGCCATCCTGATCTCTGCACTTTCCATGCTCGAAGGGAAGCGAAGATCTTCGCTCGAGAGAATGTAGGCGAGGAAATCGCCCGCTATCTTTCCGGAGAGCACGTGCCTGCTAGCGACCTCTTTTCCGCACTGGGGCGCCTCTTCGCCGCCGTCGCCCAAGGTGAAGTTGAACCCAAAACCGTCGCTGCCCTCGCCCATCTGGGCCGCTCTCTCTTCCAAGCCCTTCCTGTCGCCCAGGAGGAATGCGCCATCGCCTCCAGCCCTGCTTCCGGTGAGAGCGTCATCCTTCGGCACACTCCCCGACCGACCCTACTCAACCCTCGCCAAGCCTCTCCAACTCCGCGCCATCCCCAACTACCGCCGAGGCAAGGTGTCCCGCTTAACTCTCAAACAAGCCCCAAAATCCCGCCTGCGCCAAACCTCTCAGAATTAACACTTGCAAAAGTGCAGCAAAACAAAGGGTTTTAAGTTCTTTAGAATCCGTGTTTACAGAAAAACGAGGGGGCCATACGCACTAACAATCTGCGGCACATACGTGCTACGGACTGCCAGCCTTTACTGCCACGAAGGTCCGCCAGGATCACGGTTTGCCAAGCGGCTGGATCGTTGCGTTCACGAGGAACTGACTGTCCAACTCTGTCTTGTCGCCCGGTCCTTTGCCCTGCACCGGAAACAGACGCGCCGAGAGAGGTTTGTGCCACTTCACAGCGAGGCTGGCCATATCGCCGATGATGAGCGAAAGCTGTTCTGCACTGATGTCCCCCGGGAGAGGCACGGTGTCAAGACCAGTGCCGCACACCGCGCTGTAGCTGAGCAGAGCGTCGATCGAAATGCGTCCCTCGCTCCACCGCTGCGCGAGCCTCGAATCTTCGAGGATCGGCAGCATCAGGCCGGAGTAGCCGGTTTGCTTTACCTGGATTTCCCTTATCGCTGAAGTGATAGTCGCCGCTGCCGTAAGCGTTCCGCTGGAGCCAATGGGCAGGGTCGTCAGATTTTCGATTGCTGCGCCGATCGAAACATCCTTCAAGGGAGCAGGCGATAGGTCGATTCCCATGTAAGACCATCCGGTTTCCGAATCGATCCGGCCCGCTTGCGCTTCCGCCTCAAACGCCACTTTGCCCAAAGCGTCGATCAAGCGGCGCCTCGCAGTAGCAAGATCCGGCGCGTCCTTGAAAGCAGCGGCCACAATGTTGGCTGACTCGAATGCAATGGCGAACTGATGGCCGAAACCGGTGTGATAGGCCGCGGGGAAAAACGGCGTCAGCGGCGGCACCATGGCGATGGCCGCGAATCGGAAATTGCCCTGGCTGTGCTCGGTATCTTCGAGCCGTTTCATCACGCGCGCCGCGGCACCGACCGCAGGCCAGCGTACACCGTCGTCCGCGCCCACTAGCACGCTGCCGTTTATCTTTTTCGTATTGAGTAGGATATCCGCGAGCAGGTCTGCCTGCGCAGGGGAATCTGTGGGGTTCAACATAGCCGGCCCAATCGCCGCGTCAAAACCGTCCTTCGTTGCTAGCGCGTCGTACTCCTTGAAAAACGCCACCGCTTGGGCGTCCGTCAGTCCTTTTGTGTATTCGGGGAACGGCTGAGTGGCAATGCGAATCGTTTGTACTTCAAAGCCGCGCGACTCAAAGATCGTGCGCGCCCGGTTCAACATCTTCACCGCATCCGCAATTTGCTGCTGACATTGCGCCCGGTCCAAAAGCACGAACGCAGTGATGGCCCGAATCTTTTGTTTCGCCTCCGGAGCGGTCTTTCCCTGCGCTCGCGTCATTCCGGCCATGGAGGTAAAAAGGATCAGGAAACATGCGATAGCTCGAAGGAAAGAGCGACGGCCGGCGAATGCAGATACCTTCATGAAGCTGTCTCCTATGGTGACACGACGCGTTGCGTCTGAGTCGATCTCAATCAGCACGGCGATCGGCACACGGCGCCCCTACAGCATACAAGATTCAACGCCCAGTAAGATTGGTTGGTTGGTGTGGGACAGGCTTCAGCCCGTCTCTTATTCCAATTATACGAACGCGGAAATTCCGGTGATCTTCTCTCCGATGATCAGCTTGT
>DATEWL010000143.1:0-5355 GCA_035258025.1 Candidatus Acidiferrum sp.
GGATGGGAGCCCAAGGTGCTTTTCAAAGATGGATTGAAGCGGACCATCGACTGGTATTACGCAACCAAAAATCGCGATGAAGTGAAGCGCACTTTTGGCCGCATGCTCACCGAAAGGTAGGGACGTGCTATCGGAGCAAAACAAACTGGTGGCGCTGGGCTCTTGAACATCCTGTACTTCGAAGCGATCACCTGACTTTCTAATTACCCGTAAACAATCCTGATTGAAGCGAAACAGTTTTCGAAGTATCGTGTTAAAGCTGCGTGGGGCAGCTACTTTTTCTTGGGAGCCGGACCCCCAATCCGGCAGAAGACGATTGAGACACTGGCCGCACCGTCCCGGTCAGCGCCTTCAAACAAAACGAGGCAACATGCCCGCGGGTCTGCTGGCGTTTTTGATAGCGCTACTTGCGTCTCTGACGCTGACGGTACCTGTGCGCGCATTAGCATTGCGCGTGGGCATGGTGGATCTCCCTGGCCCGCGCAAAGTCCATTTGAGTCCGATCCCTCTGCTTGGCGGCCTGGCGATGTACGGCGCTGTGGTTTTGTCGATTCTTTTTACGTTCAGCGGACCGGCGCGCGCCCAAATTGTTGGAATCTTGACGGGCGCGACGGTCGTCGCAGCTGTGGGCATTCTCGATGATCGAGGCTGGCTGCACCATCAGGTGAAATTGTTCCTCGCGATGCCGCTTGCCGCTTGCATTTTGCTGGCTACGGGCATTCACGCCCAGGTTTTTGAGCTTTTCTTAAGCGGACGGACTGGCTACATTTTAGACGCCATCCTGACCGTTTTCTTTGTCGTAGGGATTACCGCTTCCTTCAGCATTCTGGACCACATGGACGGCCTTTGCGCAGGGGTGGCGGCCACAGCGTCCATCTTCTTCGCTCTGCTGGCTTACTTAAACGGGCAGACTCTCGTCACCACGCTCGCCGCCGCGGTCCTGGGAGCAGCAACAGGATTTCTGCGATGGAATTTTAAGCCGGCCAAGATTTTCATGGGCGACGGCGGAGCCATGTTCCTGGGATTTCTAATGGCTACACTGGGGCTGAAGCTAAGGCTAGAGCAGGCCAACTACATTTCCGGCTGGCTGGCTCCCCTGCTAATTCTGGGAGTCACGATATTTGACACTACGCTCGTCACGATTTCGCGCTCCCGTCGCGGACTGCTGCCGTTCGCTACACCGGGTAAAGACCATGCCGCTCATCGCTTGGCGAATCTTGGATTGGGGCATCGCGGCGCGGTGATCAGTATGTATATCTTAGGACTATTGAGTGGAGGAGCTGCCGTGCTCGTAAGTTACCTGCAATCGGTCGCCGCGGTTCTGGTGGGATTGGTTGCGTTTGCCGTTGTGCTGACTGGAGTGCTGCTTCTCGAACGTGCCCCGTATGAGCGCCAGTCGCAGAAACCCGCAGCCTCCTCCTAAAGTGCTTCCAATTCTGGATGTTCTGTACCTTCAAGCTGAAAAAGACTCCCTGGGTTTGCCCACACAAATGGATTCGCTATACTTAGCGGGTTGCACACTCACCGATTTTCAATGCATATCGCTCGGGGTTGGGCGGAAAGTAGTCAATATTCAGGGGAATTTGAGTGCGGACATCCGAGTGATTAAGCATCCGGGGTGTATCCGCGACTTGGGAAAGCGAAATCGTGCCAAGCACTGAACAGAGGCCCCGGACGGACGGGGAAAGCGGCGAGGTGATCGTTGTTGGAGGTTCTGCAGCGGGTCTGTTTGCGGCCGCGACCGTGGCAACAGGCGGACGCCGCGTTCGCGTGCTGGAATCGAGGCCTGGCTTCGAACCCGCGCCGCGCTCACTCATCGTGACTGATCAATTCCGGAGCCAGCTTGGTGCCGCCGCTTCCGAAAGCATCGTCAACGAAATCAGGCGCTTCGAGCTATTTACGGATGGACGCTCGGCACAAGTCGCCCTGGCGCGGCCCGATCTCATCATTGAACGCTCGCGTTTAATCCCGGCATTGGCGCGGAGCGCGCAACAGGCGGGGGCTAAACTTTCGTTTGATACACGCTTTCTTGGGCTCGCCGCGAATGGCCGCGGACTCCGCGTGCAAGTCGATTCAGCGGGGCAACGCGAGGAATTGCACGCGGAAAGCGTTGTCGGAGCAGACGGCGCTTCCAGCCGAGTGGCACGCAGCGCCGGGTGGCCTCCCATCGAGACGGTCCCCCTGGTGCAAGCCATCGTACGCTTGCCGAAGGATCATCCGCCAGACACGACGCGCGTTTGGTTTGTTCCCGACGATACGCCTTATTTCTATTGGCTCATTCCCGAATCCTCCGAGCGGGGCGCCCTCGGAATTATTGGCGAAGACGGCCAAGACACCAAGAAGTGTCTTTCACGGTTCCTTGAAAAAAAACAGATGGAGCCGCTGGAATGGCAAGGGGCGCGCATTCCCGTATATCGAGGCTGGGTGCCCGTCCGCCGGCGCATTGGAAATGGCGAGGTATATCTGGTTGGGGATGCGGCGGCGCAAGTGAAAGTGTCTACCGTTGGCGGCATCGTGACGGGACTGCGCGGAGCGCTTGGCGTCGGGCAATCCATCTTGCGGAAAGGCGGAAGCAAGGAACTGACCGCTCTGAGACGTGAGCTGGGGACGCACTGGTTGATTCGCCGGGCGTTGCATCATTTCCAGCAAAAGGATTATTCGCAGCTAGTCGACCTGCTTGATGCTTCCACGCGCGAGTCTCTCGGTGAGATCAACCGCGATGAATCAACGCGCCTGCTTTGGAACGTAGTGCTCCGTCAGCCGCGGCTAGTGCTGCTCGGTTTGCGCGGACTGCTGATGGGGAGAGGATTGAAGAGCTAGGCGAACCGGTTTAGGCGCACAGAAAAAACTGTCTGGGCCTGAGAAAAAATGCAAAAACGGATTGCGCGCGCCGCGCAACACCTCGCGATAACGCGCTTCACCTCGTGTTGCGGCTCGGTGAAGACAAACTGTTAGCAACGCAGTTGTGGAAGCGTTGGATTGTTAGCAAGGGCGCTCCCAAGGAGAACCAGGCTTGCGTCTCTCGGTGATTGGATGTGGCTACGTGGGGTTGGTGACAGGGGCGTGTCTCGCCGCGGCGGGGCATGAAGTGACCTGCACGGATATAGATACGGAACGTATTCGGCAACTGCAAGCCGGAGAGGTACCTATCTATGAGGAGCACCTGGAAGAAATACTGAAGTCCGCACGCGAGGCAAGGCGCATTTCCTACACCGCGGATGCCGGGGAAGCGATCCGCGCGGGCGACGCCATTTTTATATGCGTGGGTACGCCGCCTAAAGATAACGGCGAAGCGGATCTTTCCGCGATCGATCAGGTAGCTCGGCAGATAGCCGAGCAGGCCCGTTCACCCAAGTTGGTGATCGAGAAGAGCACCGTTCCCGCGCGCACCGGGCTCGAACTGCAAAGAGCGCTTGCGGCCTATAGCAGCGGCGGCAAATCCACTTTTCGCGTGGCTTCCAATCCCGAGTTTCTGCGCGAAGGCACAGCTGTCGGAGATTTTTTTCATCCCGACCGCATCGTGGTCGGCGTGGAGGACGAATCCGCCGCGGCCGATTTGCGCGAAATCTACCGGCCGATCCTTGAGCGCAAATTCCATTGTCCGGTGCACAAAGGGACCTGCCCGACAAGCCATGATGCCGCATTCCTGGTCACCACCATCAATAGCGCCGAACTCATCAAGCACGCGTCGAACTCCTTTCTCGCCCTGAAGATAAGCTATGCCAACGTCATCGCCGATCTCTGCGAAAGAATCGGCGCAGACGTCAAAGAGGTCACCCATGCGATGGGCTTGGATCCTAGAATCGGCGGGCAGTTCCTCAGCGCAGGACTAGGATTTGGCGGCTTTTGCTTTCCAAAAGACGTGCAGGCATTCATTCATCTCGCGGCTTCGGTCGGAGTCGATTTCGATCTGCTGAAAGCCACTGAGCGCGTCAATAAACAACGCATCGACCGCTTTCTTGAAAAAATACACAAGGCTCTTTGGGTCGTTAGGGGCAAACGCGTGGCGGTGCTCGGGCTGGCGTTCAAAGCCAACACGGACGATATTCGTTTTGCTCCGGCGCTCGAAGTGGTCAAGCGCTTGCTCGAGGAAGGCGCGATTGTGCACGCCACCGATCCGGAAGCCATATCAAGAGCAAAAACACTTTTACCGAAGGTGACGTATCACGAAGACCCCTACGAAGCATTGCGCGGAGCAGATGCCGCGCTTGTCTGCACCGAGTGGGAGATTTTTCGCAAACTGGACTGGAAACGCGCCAAGCCGCTCATGGCGCGGGGCCTCGTCGTGGACGGCAGAAACCTTTATTCTCCCAAGCACATGCGTGAGCTTGGATTTGAGTACTACTCGTTCGGCAGAGCGTAGAACATCGCGAACGCAGCAAATTGCAAATTGGAAGCTGAATGAGCACTTCTTCAAGGAAGCGAGGTTCGTTCAGCGTTAACTCTTAGGAGATTTTCTTAGCCGCGAAATCCTTCTTGAAGTAATCAATCGTCAGTTGTAATCCCTCTTCCAGCCCAACCTTGGGTTCCCATTTCAGAATTCGCTTCGCCTTGCTAATATCGGGGCACCGTTGTTTCGGATCATCTTGTGGCAAAGGTTCGAGGACAATGGCAGCAGGATTTTCAAAAAGTCCTCGGACTCGCTCGGCAAACGCAAGAATAGTCATCTCCTGCGGATTCCCAATGTTCGTCGGCAAGTGTTCGTCCGACAACATCAAGCGGTAAATTCCTTCGATGAGGTCGGAAACATAGCAAAAGCTGCGAGTCTGCTTGCCGTCTCCATAAACAGTGATGGGCTTCCCGGTTAGCGCCTGATGCACGAAGTTTGGCAAAGCGCGGCCGTCATTAAGGCGCATCCGTGGGCCGTATGTATTGAAGATCCGCACGATATGGGTGTCCACGCCATGATAGCGGTGATAAGCCATTGTCAGAGCTTCCGAAAAACGCTTCGCTTCATCGTAAACACCGCGCGGCCCAATCGGATTCACATGGCCCCAATACTCTTCGGGCTGAGGGGAAATCTCCGGGTCGCCATAACATTCGCTCGTCGAACTCAGGAAAAACTTCGCCTTCTTCGCCAGCGCCAACCCCAGTGCGTTGTGCGTGCCCAGGGAACCAACCTTGAGAGTCTGGATGGGAAGCTTCAGGTAATCGACAGGACTCGCTGGAGAGGCAAGGTGCAGAACGTAGTCCACTGGCCCAGGCACGTCGATGTATTTAGAGACGTCGCACCGCGCGATGCGAAACTTCGGGTGATTGAGCAAATGCCCGACGTTGGAATCGACTCCCGTAACGAGATTGTCTAGAACCAAAACTTCCCAGCCCTCGGCAATCAGGCGATCGCAAAGATGCGAC
>DATEWL010000144.1:0-3561 GCA_035258025.1 Candidatus Acidiferrum sp.
GGCGTTAGCCGCGACCGGCTGGATCTTCTCGGCGAGGAATATTTTCACTACGTGTTGAAGCCGCAGCTTCGCCGCGAGGCAGTCGAGAAATTGCTCGAAGCGGGGCAAAGTGGCGAACGGATAGTGCTTGTCGGCCAGCTCCTAGATCACATCTTGCGGCCGCTGGCGCAGCACCTTGGCGTCGAATCGTTTATTTCCAACCGCATGGAATTTCGCGATGGGTATGCGACGGGACGTATACTCGACCCGGTCGTGCGCCCGCGCGGACCTTTTGCTTGGCTCACCAGCGGCGCGACCGACGGCCGCATCGCGCGCGAAAAACTGTTACGGCAGCTTGGTTGGACGAAGAAGCCACTGCAATTGGAGAGCGCCGTGCAAACGGCGGTGCGGCCCGCGCCTCCCGCGAGCAAATCCGTAACGCTTTTTGACGGAGCGCCTCGCACCGGTCCTTTTTCGGTTCGTGAGACGCTTGCGAATCGCCACATCCTGCTAATAGGCGTAACCGGGTTCATCGGCAAAGTATGGCTTGTCGACCTGCTCGAAAATATCCCGAACATTGGAAAGATTACGCTCCTGATTCGCCGAAACAGGACGACCTCCGCGCAGAAGCGCTTTCAAAAAATTATCGAAGAGTCGCCGGCGTTCGACACGCTCCAGGAGAAATACGGACGCAAACTAGGTACGCTGCTCGAGGACAAGGTCGAAGTTGTCGAAGGCGATGTGGGCATGCCAGGGTTGGGCCTCGATCAGGCGACGCAGGTGCGATTGGCAAAATCGCTCGACTTGGTGGTGAACAGCGCGGGGTTGACTGATTTCAATCCAGACTTGCGCGACGCGCTCGCTTCCAACGTGGATTCCACACTGTACCTGCTTAACTTTTTGCGGAAGTGCGACCACGCCGGTTTGATGCACCTCTCGACGTGTTACGTGGTGGGCATGCGCGACGGGCGCGTAACGGAAGAGTTGAAGGATAACTACAATCCCGCGCGCGATCCGGCGTTCAACGCTGAAAAAGAAATTACTTCGTTGCGCGAAACCATCCGCCACGTTCAAGAGCGAGCCGAAAGCCCGGAACTCACGAAAGCTCTGAAGCGGCAGGCACTGGGACGGGGTGGCGATCCATCGGCGGTGCCTGCGACGGAACTCGATGGAGTGTTGAAGCGCAACCGCCTACGCTGGGCGCGGAACCGGTTGGTGCGCATCGGGCTGCGCCGAGCGCAGCACTTGGGCTGGCCGAATACGTACACCTTTACGAAGAGCCTGGGCGAATCGATTCTCGCCCGCAGCAGCGGCGAGCTGCCGATTGCTATTGTGCGGCCTTCGATTGTGGAGAGTTCGGAGCGCTCTCCGTTCACCGGTTGGAATGAGGGGATCAATACTTCCGGGCCGCTGTCGTATTTGCTGGGTACTAATTTCCGTCAACTGCCTTCGAACGAGCGTAAATGCCTCGACGTGATTCCCGTCGATATGGTTTGCCGCGGCATGACGCTGATTGCGGCGGCGGTTATTTCGCGGAAGCATGCGCGGATGTATCAGCTGGCCACTTCGGCGATCAATCCTGTAAACATGGGCCGCAGCATTGAGCTCACGGGCCTGGCGCACAGAAAACATTACCGGACGCAGCAGGGAATCGAGCATTGGCTCAAGGTGAAGTTCGAAACCATTCCCGTTTCGAAGCAGCGCTACGAGCGGTTGTCCATTCCGATGCAAAAAGCGGTCATCTCCGGAATTAACCGCGTCGCTGTTTCGCTGCACATGAAGAAAGCGCCGCTCGCAAAGCAGGAGCGCGATCTCATCAGGGCCGAAAAGCTGATCGAACTCTACGAGCCATTTATTCTTCACAATGAGCACGTCTTCGAATGCGAAAACGCGCGTCTACTCTCCGCTGCGCTCTCGCCCGAAGAAAAAGCCATTTTTGATTTTGCTCCCGAATCGATCGACTGGTGGGACTACTGGATCAACGTGCACATCCCGGCGCTCCGCCGGTGGTGCTACCCCTTGATGGAGGGCCGACCGCTCGAGTCGCGCGCGCCACGCGAGCTGGACTGGTCCCCTGAACATGCGCGGGCTGCTGTTGTGTCAAATTCTGCGACGCCGTCAGACCCACTATGGCGATCTTCGTAACCGGCACGACCGGATACTTGGGCAGTTACGTCGCCGCGGGATTGTTCACCGAACACCGCGACGCGCTGAATCTTCTGGTTCGCGCTAAGAGCGAGGAGGAAGCGCGCGAGCGGCTGTGGACTTCACTGCAACTGCATTTCGGATTTCGAGAGTTTTGCGAATACCTCAACTCGCGTGTGCGAATCTTTCGCGGCGACTTGACGAGCGAACGATTCGGTCTTGCCGACGACGAATACCACGCGCTTGTCGACACTACAGATTCGATCATTCATTGCGCCGCTTCGTTGAACCGCAAATCGGAGCGGCAATGCCTCAACGTTAATTCGCGTGGAGGCCTCGAAGTGATTCAGCTGGCTCGGCGCGCGCAGAATCGCAACGGTCTGCGGCGCTATTCGCATGTGTCTACGGTGGCAGTCGCCGGAAAGCGCCGAAACGAAGTCGTAACTGAAGACGCGGCCATTGATTGGGCGCGCTCCGACTACGATCCTTATGCGCGCACCAAAAAATTCGGCGAGCATATGCTTCACCAGTTGCTTGCCGATGTGCCGCACACAGTTTTCCGGCCTGCGATAGTTTTGGGGGACAGCCGTCGGCCGGAGACTTCGCAGTTCGACATGGTGCAGGCCTTTGACGTTCTTGTGCGCATGCCTGTTCTTCCACTGCGTCCTCGGGATAAAATCGACATCGTGCCTGCCAACTATGTAAGCAAGGCCATCGTGGCGATTCATCAGAAGGACGAACCTGCGCACGGCACATATCATTTGTCTTCCGGCACGGGGTCGCAGACATACAAGGAATTGACGGACGCGCTTGCGGAAGCGGGCGGCTGGCGGCGCCCCGCGTACTGGCCCTGGATGGGCGGCGCGTTTTCCGGCACTGTGAATCGGCTTTCGAATGGGAAAAGTGCTGTGGCGCATGGAGCATCGCTTTTGAAAGTCTTCTGGCCTTATCTGGATTGGAACACAGTGTTCGACAACTCGCGCGTGGTGGCCGAGCTCGGGGAAGCTCCTGCAAAGTTTTCGACGTATGCCTATCCTCTGCTGAAGTTCAGCCGTGGAAACAAGTTTCGGTATCCTGCAAAGGCGTGGCCTGAGATGAGCGTTGATTCGCCGGAAAAATCCGCAATCGCCGGGAGCGCTCGCGCATGACGGACTTCCTTCTCGTTGCCTGGGTGAGCACGCTGATCGAGATCAGGCGATTGGGCTGGACCTTCGGCCTGGGCCAGCGCTGGGCTCCGGGCGAAAAACTGCGTCTGCTATTTGCGGGTTACAACGGCACGAGAAATACCGGCTCCGACGTTCGTGTGCAAGAGATGCTGCGGCAAGTGCGGCATGTGCTGGGCGCGGAAAAAGTCGATTTTAGCGTGATGACGCAGAGTTTCGACCGCACGCGCGGGTATTTCGAGGGCACCCAGCAGGTTTATCTTCCTGATGTTTT
>DATEWL010000145.1:0-5940 GCA_035258025.1 Candidatus Acidiferrum sp.
ATTATCCCCATCACGAATCAGTGCGATTTACGTTGCTCGATCCATATTGCGCTCTGCCTTGCGCACGAGTCCCCAAACTCCAACAACCGTCAATACCAAAACCACCGGATCGATCGGATGCCGGTACCTCAAATCCGCATGCGTCAAATAATATAGGCACGGAAAAATAACGGGAAACACGGCTAGCGGGAAGACCGGTATTCTCGCCATCGCCTCCGCTCCATCGTTATTCTCCGAACTCTCTGGGCCGTCTCTGCGTCTCTGCGTTGTCTTTTTCCATCCTCTCCACAACATCGCAATGCCGCACAATGCGCCCACAGCCGTCAAACAACTGGAGGCCAAAACCCCTCGTATCAACCAGGAATCCGTCTCACGAAAATTCTTAAGAGGCGCTTCCGTCCCCATCCAGAACGCCACAAACTTCCTTCCCACTAACTGCAACTCCAACCCCGAATGCGCACTCATAAAAGAAGTCGCCAGTTCCCACTTCTCCGCCATATATTCCGTCTCGCCGAGCTGCGCGTATCTCCTGGCCTCTTCCGCCCGAGTGATCGACCTCCGTCCGTTCCGCGCATGTTCATCAAAAATGTCGTTGTTCCCCAGCCACAATTCAAAAGGCAAATTCGACCTCACCGGAATAAACCGATGAAACGCCACATAATTTCGGATCGTCCAGGGCACACAACACAGAGTCGCCACGCCAACCGCCAGTGCGACCCGTTTCCACCGCACCAGTCCTTGCCCGCGTCCGCGAAACGCCGCCCAACCCAACAGAAACGGCAGCAACACTCCAAGCGCCGGATTCGTCATCAGCGCCAAACCCCACAACACTCCATACACGCCCCAATCCAGCCACCGCTCCGACTCTGCCAA
The DNA here is from genome assembly GCA_035258025.1 of Candidatus Acidiferrum sp. Lineage (GTDB taxonomy): Bacteria > Acidobacteriota > Terriglobia > Acidiferrales > UBA7541 > Acidiferrum. Next base: position 874 of record DATEWL010000145.1, read on the forward strand.
CTCCAAAGTTGCCCACAAAATCAACGCCGCCAGAAGCGCCGACAGCGACGTATCCCAAATCCATTCGAACGGCATCATCACCGCGCTCGGAAAAACTGCCCAGAGCCAGGCCGCTCCCGCAGCCACTCCCAATCCGGCAATGCGTTTCCCCGCAAAGAAAATCGGCAAGCAAGCCGCCGAAGAAAAAAGTATGTTCAGCACAACGCACGCAAAGAAAGCCTGCGACGTAAAGGTTCCGAATAGCTTGAACGTCGCCGCCACAAGCAGAGGATAAATCGGTGCCAGCCAAGCCGTAGGCCCGGTTTCCGTTCGAAACACATTGCTGAATCCTTTACCCTGCGCGAGTGCGTACGCAATATTCCCCGTCTCCTGCTGAAACGGCACAATCCCCAAGACGCCCGGCGCAATCTTCCGAGCCTCGTTCCAGGCGAACCCAACGCGCACACCCATCGCCACAATCACGATAAGCGCCAGCGAAGTCGCCGCCTTGCGAAGTGTATTCTTCATCTTCTTTGCATCACTTTTTCACGTCGTTTCCATCATCTCTTTCGTCCGCAAACAATCTACTGGCTGCAACAAACTGTGACAAGCGCGCTTAACAATTTCACGCTACAATGGGAGGGTTATGCTCACTGTCAATAACATCTCCATGCGTTTCGGACCCCGGGTCCTCTTCGAGGACGTGACCTGCACCTTCATGGCCGGGCGCCGCTATGCCGTCACCGGCCCCAATGGCGCCGGCAAATCCACATTCATGAAAATCCTGACCGGCGAAATCGAACCCACCAAAGGCTCGATCTCTCGCCCGAAAAAAATGGGCGTCCTGCGTCAGGATCAGTTTGCGTTCGATCAATTTCGCGTGATCGATACCGTCATCATGGGCAACGCCGCTCTCTGGAAAGCGCTCGAAGAGCGCGACGCGCTCTACGCCAAACCTCACGAAGAATTAACCGACGCCGACGGCATGCGCCTCGGCGAACTCGAAGGTATCGTCGGCGAAGAAGGCGGCTACACCGCCGAAGCCGACGCCGGAACTTTGCTCGACGGGCTTGGCATAGAAAGCTCGCTGCACGAACGCAAAATGGGCGAATTGCAAGGCGGCCAAAAAGTTCGCGTGCTGCTGGCGCAAGCGCTTTTCGGAAATCCTACTGCACTGCTACTCGACGAGCCCACCAACAACCTCGACCTCGATTCCGTGCACTGGCTGCAACGATATTTGACCGAGTACGAAGGCGTGCTCATCGTCATTTCGCACGACCGGCATTTTCTCAACAGCGTTTGCACACATACTGCGGATATCGACTACGAAACGATCATCATGTACGTCGGCGGCTACGACGACATGGTAGTGGCAAAGACGCAGATTCGCTCGCGCATCGAAACGGAAAACGCGAATCGCGAAAAGAAGATCGCGCAGTTAAATGAGTTTATCGCGCGCTTCTCTGCCGGTACGCGTTCCGCGCAAGCCACTTCGCGCAAAAAAGAAGTCGAGCGGCTGCAGACTACCGAATTGGCGCGCTCGAACATTCAGCGGCCGTACATCAAGTGGGACATGAAGCGCAATTCAGGCCGCCATCCGCTGGAAATTCGGAGCGTCGAAAAATCCTACGACGACTTGAAAGTGATTCCGCGCTTTTCCGCAGCCGTGACTCGCGGCGAAAAAATCGCGCTGATGGGCCGCAACGGAACCGGAAAAACCACGCTGCTGAAATCGCTCGTGCTCAACGCTCCGGGCTTCATCGAAGACGACGACCGCAATTTCAAAATCAATGGCGGCGAGGTGAAGTGGGGACACGAAGTGGCCGTCGGCTACTTCGCGCAGGACCACGGCGAATCCATTACCAAGGGCATGACCGCCATCGACTGGCTCTGGCAGTTCGATCCGAGCGCCAATCAGCAGGAATTGCGCGGGCTGATGGGCCAGATGCTTTTCAGCGGCGAGGATGCTTTGAAGCCGACGCGTGCGCTTTCCGGAGGCGAATCGGCGCGGTTGATTTTTTGTCGACTCATGCTTCAAAAACCAAACTTCTTGGTGCTCGACGAACCGACTAACCACCTCGACCTGGAATCCATCAATGCGCTCAACATCGCTTTGCAGCGCTACGACGGTACCGTGCTGCTCGTGACGCACGACCACGATGTGATCGATGAAGTCGCGACGCGCATCTGGCATTTCCACGACGGCAAGATCGAAGACTTCAAGGGTCCGTACGAGGAATTCGTCGTTTATACCGAGCAGAAGAATCAGGCTCTCGTTAGCGCGGCCGCTCAAAAGCGGCGGTAGCAGTCTACTTTCTACTTTCCTTTTTTTAGCTCCGAACGAGACGTTGATTGACTTCCGCGTTCCGTTCGGCCTAATTTCTCTTCGTTCTTACCTCCTACTTAACGCCATCCAAAGAGCACAGCCAAGATTGGCTATGACACTACGGTTTGGTGGCGCGGTCGATGAAGCTAGCAATTTGGTTGTGCAGGCTCACGCGATCCTCGTCGTGTAGGTACATCATGTGGCCGGCGTTGTAGTAGTCGAGTTTGACGTTTTTCTGCAAATCGGCGGGCAGGCCGAGGTGCTCCATCGTGAATTCGGTGGCGAAGAATGGCGTGGCCATATCGTAGTAGCCGTTTTCGACTTGGACTTGCAGCTTGGGGTTGGTGATCATCGCTTGCGCTAAATCGCCCTGGACATTGGGGCCGCTGGGGAAAAAGCCGCGTCCGCGCTGCTGACGCGTCCAGTTCCAGCCGCCACCGCCGCCGCTGGTGTTGTGGTAGACCTTGTCTTTGCCGAATTTCAGTTCGTCGTGATTGTAGGAATTGATGAGCGCGGTAAATGCGCCGCCGACCGCGGGGCCTTCCGGATCACCTTGTGCGTTTTCTTCGAGCAGATCGTAGGTGTAGCCGGTGAAGCGGGCGTCAATTCGTCCCGTGGTGAGGCCGCGGCTGCGCTGGAGTTCGGCCATGAACTGGCCGAGATTCACGCGCAGGTCGGCTTTGTTGAGATATTCCTCGCTGAGTCCTGTGAAATAGGAAAGTTTTTTCGCGACAGCGGCTTTTTCTCCGGCGGAGAGTTGCGCGCCTTTGAAAAGCGCGGCGGCGTAGTCGCCTTGCGCATATTTGCGCGCTTCTTCGACGAAAGCTGGCAAGTCGGCGGGACGATCTTTCAAAACTTTGTGATACCAGGCGACGGCGGCGTAGCTCGGTAGGTAGTAGACGAAGGAGCGGTCATCGCCAGGGGGAAAGGTGATGGTGGAAAGATCGAGCACGGAAGAAATCAGGACGATGCCGTTCAGGTGAACGCTGTCGTGATTCTGCAAATAATTTCCCAGCGCGGCGGAGCGAAAGGTGCCGTAGCTTTCGCCGATCAGAAACTTCGGAGAGTTCCAGCGGTCGTTGCGGCTGAGATAGGTGACGATAAATTGGGCGAAGGCTTCGACGTCTTCGTCGACACCGTAAAAATCCTTTTCGGTGGCTTTGCAGACGGCGTGGCTGTAGCCGGTGCCCATGGCATCGATGAAGACGAGATCGGTTTTATCGAGCAGGCTTTCACCGTTGTCGACGAGTTTGTACGGAGCGGGAGGAGTGAAGGTGCTGTCAACGGTCCAAGCGCGACGCGGGCCGAAAGCGCCCATGTGCAGCCACATGGTGGCGGAGCCGGGGCCTCCGTTGTAGAGGAAAGAGACTGGACGCGTGGTGAGATCTTTTACGTCGCTGCGCGTATACGCGACGGAATAGAGCAGGCCTGTCGGATCGCCCTTGTCGTTCTTGAGCAGCGTGGTGCTGGCGGTGGCTTTGTAAGGAATGGTTTGGTTGCCGAGTTTTAGGGTGTGATCGGTTACGGAAGATTCTTCTTTGGTGGCGGCGGCGTCGCACTTGTCGGGTGCTTTGGCTTCCGGAGCTTTCGCTTCCCTGTCCGGCGCTTGCGCGGACGTGCGCGCGGTCTGGCCGAACATCAAAAATCCTGCCGCAATAAGCCACAAACCTTTTCTCATCTAGTTGCTCCCAGCTGCGAAGTTGCATCGCGGCGACTGCCGCGAGCCCGCGGGATTGTATGTTGGCGCGACGGCAGAGTCAAAGGAGGGAGAGCCGAAGAGAGTCGACAGTCGACAGTTGAAAGTCGAAAGCGGCAAACCAAGAAGGGCACGATGTTCCGGCTGCTGCCTGGAATCTTGCGAAATCGTGCCCCTGCAGGCGGGTTTTGGGAAAGCCGGGCGGAAGAGAAGACGGGCACGGCGTGCCGTCCCCTTCGGGTGATTCGGGCGTGTTGGATGGCGGGGGTCATGACGGTTTTTTGGTGGGGTCAGGTTCGGGGATGGAGCCGCCCAACCAGGCGTGGACTTGGTGAACGTGTTGGTTGGAGGGGTGGTTGCGCATTCCTCTTCGGCATCCCCGTCCTCATCCTTATCTACATCCTCTACATCCTCATTCGCATTCTCATCGACATCCTCTTCCTCATCGTCTTCCGTGTCCACAGCCTCATCCGTTGTGGAAGGGCCTGCCCCGGATTTGAGCTTCCTGGGAACAGTGGGATCGGTGTGGCCAGTCGAGTTGTCGTAGTCGATGGCAGGGAGGGTGCGGAGGAGGAGGCTGTTGATGAAAGCGAGGACGGAGGCGCGGCGAGTGGAGATGCGGTTAGCGGCGAGGAGGCAGTAGATATTGGCGAGGGCGAAGTTGATTCCTTGGGCGGTTTGGAAATTCTGGGATCTGGCCAGCAGATCGTCAGAGAGATCTTGATTTCCATTTGTTTCTGCTGGGCGAGGTGATTGGCACAGAGCAGGGATTGCGAATTGGCAGAGAGCTGACGGCACTGACGCCCTGAGGCAGTGCGATGGGAACAACGAGTGGAGAGAACGTCGGAAGCCAGAGATTTGGATTTCATGGCAGTTGCGACCCTGATGAAGCAGGGCGCAGATGCTCCTTTTCGAGATACGGGGTACGCCGCCCCGGGTGTTTTGCGGAAAGAGTGCGGAAAATCTTGAAAAGATTGAAGATAGGCTTTTTGCCGATGCAAAAGAGCGCGTAAGAGTATGAAAATAAAGGAAGGCTGTGAAGAAAGGGCGGTTCAATGTCGAAAGT
>DATEWL010000146.1:0-6763 GCA_035258025.1 Candidatus Acidiferrum sp.
CGCGACAACATGAAGTACGACTTGGCGCAATGCGTCCAGCGCGGGCACCAGTTCGCCATCGTTGACGAAGTGGATTCCATCCTTATCGACGAAGCACGCACCCCGCTAATCATTTCTGGTCCCTCGGAAGAATCCACAGACAAGTACGCCAAAATCGACAAGATTATTCCGAAACTCATCCAGGACATCGACTACACGTTGGACGAAAAGCATCGCACTGCGACGCTCACTGAAGAAGGCTTCAGCAAGTGCGAACGGCTGCTCAACCTCAGCAACATGTCCGATCCCGTCAACATCGAAATCATGCACCACGTGTATCAGGCGTTGCGCGCCCACGCCTTGTACAAAATTGACGTCGACTATGTGAACAAAGACGGCGAAATCGTCATCGTCGACGAATTTACCGGCCGCCAGATGCCCGGGCGCCGCTGGTCGGATGGTTTGCATCAGGCTGTCGAAGCCAAGGAAGACGTCAAGATTGAGCGCGAAAATCAGACGCTGGCGACGATCACTTTCCAGAATTATTTCCGCATGTACAAAAAACTTTCCGGCATGACTGGCACCGCGGAAACGGAAGCGGCGGAGTTCGGCAAAATTTACAATCTCGATGTCGTAGCGATTCCCACGAACCGCACGCTGATACGCACAGAACACCGCGACGTAGTCTACCGCACCGAAAAAGAGAAGTTTGAAGCGGTCGTCAATGGAATCCTCCAGGAAGATAATTCGTTCGCTAACGGCATTCGCCACTACAACGAACGCGGCCAGCCGGTGTTGGTGGGAACCATCTCCATCGAAAAGTCCGAAGCTATCTCGGAAATCCTGAAGAAGGCCGGCGTTCCGCATCAAGTGCTCAACGCCAAGCAGCATGAGCGCGAATCGGGCATCGTCGCGCAGGCTGGACGCAAAGGCGCCGTCACCGTGGCCACCAACATGGCCGGCCGCGGCACGGATATTCTTCTCGGCGGCAATCCCGAGCAGATGACGCGCGATTATTTTCTAAAAAACAAGTTGGCCATGCCTTACGCCGCCGCGCCCGCCGTAATTCCCGCCGAGGCCGGCAAGGACGCGCTGCCCACCGTGCCCATGGTTCTTTTTCAGCACGAAGGCAAAATCTTCCAAGTGCCGTCGGATCAGTGGAAGCCGGTTTACGAACAATTCGCTCAACAGTGCAAAGCCGAGCACGACGAAGTCGTGGCACTCGGCGGCCTGCACATCCTTGGCACGGAACGCCACGAAGCCCGCCGCATCGATAACCAGTTACGCGGACGCGCCGGCCGCCAGGGCGACCCTGGCTCTTCGCGCTTTTTTCTTTCGCTCGAAGACGACCTCATGCGCATCTTCGGCGGCGAACGCATGCAGGCGCTGATGTTCCGCCTCGGCATGACCGAAGGTGTGCCCATCGAGTCCGGCTTGATTTCGCGGCGCATTGAAAACGCGCAAAAATCCGTCGAAGCGCAAAACTTCGACGCTCGCAAACATCTCCTCGAATACGACGATGTAATGAACAAGCAGCGCGAGACGATTTACGCCATTCGCCGCTCCGCGCTTGAAGGAAAAGACCAGCGTGATTACGTTCTCGGCGTAGCGGAGGATGTCGCGCGCGAACTCGTCGACACCTTCTGCCCGCGCGACCAGCACCCCGACCAGTGGAACGTCACGCAGTTTCTCGCGGAAGTGAACGCGCAGTTTGGCGTCGATGCCAAAGCCGCCGGTGCCGATCCCGCCACGCTGAGCCACGACGAACTTGCCGACGCCACCGTGAAGGCTGTCACCACACGCTACGAGGAAAAAGAAAAACAGTTCAGCGCAGATTTAATGCGCTGGCTCGAACGCCGCATCATTCTCGATGTTGTCGACTCGCAATGGAAAGACCACTTGCTCTCGCTCGACCACCTGAAAGAGGGCATTGGCCTGCGCGGCTACGGCCAAAAAGATCCCCTCGTCGAGTTCAAAAAAGAAGCTTTCGTCCTGTTCGAAGACATGATGGCGCGCATCGACAACGAAACGATCCGCTACCTGTTCCACATTCAAGTTCAGCAAAACGAGCAACCTCCGCAAGGTGGACCAGGACAAGCGCCGCCGCCCCCGCAGCCGATCCGCCAGCGCGCAGGCGCGGCTGTCGCCAGCGCCGCAGCCCGTGCCAGCGAGCCGCCTCCGCAGCGCCTACCCGAATTCGCTCGCCAAATGGAACGCAAGCAAGAGCGCCAACAAAAAGAGTTGCAGTATCAAACAGGGCCAGCGCAAGCCGAAGCGCCAAAACCGGTCCGCGCCGGCGCCAAGGTCGGCCGCAACGATCCCTGCCCCTGCGGCTCCGGCAAAAAATACAAAAAATGCCACGGCGCCAACGCATGACCCGTTTGATGGCAGTGATTGTCATTCCGAGCGGAGCAGGCCGAATTTCTCTTCCGCTTCGCTCCGGCGAAGCGTCGGCCTGCGCAGTCGAGGAATCTCTCTTCGGTTTCAGCGAGTAGACAAGGTAACCAAATGCCTCCAGCACCCATGCCGCAACCCGAACGCCACCCCATCCCCGGCGTAAAAAATCTAGTCGCGGTAGCCAGCGGCAAAGGCGGCGTCGGCAAAACCACCGTCGCCGTCAATCTCGCGCTCGCTCTCGTCAAGCTCGGCCACAAAGTCGGCCTCATGGACGCCGACGTTTACGGCCCCAACGTCCCCATCATGCTAGGCACACTCCAAGAACCCCAAGCCACCGCAGAAAAACGCATCATCCTGGTCCAAGTCGCAGGCATGAAAATGATCTCCATGGGCCTGCTCAATCCCGGCGACAAGCCCATGGTCTGGCGCGGCCCTATGCTCCATAGCGTCATCACGCAATTCCTGCGCAGCGTTGAGTGGGGCGAACTCGACTACCTCATCATCGACCTCCCGCCTGGCACCGGCGACGTGCAGCTCACGCTCATCCAAACTGTAGCCGTCACCGGCGCCGTCGTCGTTACCACGCCGTCCACAGTCGCCCTAGCCGACGTCCGCAAAGCCATCGAAATGTTCCGCCAGGTCAATGTCGAAGTCCTAGGCGTCGTCGAAAACATGAGCACCTTCCGCTGCCCGCATTGCGACAAGCCCATCGACATTTTCGGCCACGGCGAAGGCGCCAAAACCGCCGTCGCCTACGGCGTCCCTGTCCTCGGCGAAATCGAAATCGATCCGCGCATCCGCATCGGCGGCGACACCGGCAAACCCGTGGCCGGCCTCGGCGAATTCGCCCCCGGCACGCAAAGCCTCTACGCCCTGGCCCGCGCCGTAACCGCCCGCCTAGCCGAAGTCAGCGCCACCTCCTCCGGCCCCTCAGTCACCATCGACTGAGTCGAAGCGGATGGCGACACGTGCGTGTTAAGATCCGAGCAGGCGGCCGGATGTTCGCTGGGGCAACGGTTGGGTTGGAGTTGTACTTGATGACTGCGCTATGTGAACTTAAACCCTTTAGAATCAGTGTTTGCGGAAAATCTCATAAGTGTTGCATCTAAAGGACTTACAGGAAAGCTAAGTCTTTTAGATGCAAAGTTTACAAAATACAGGGGGGAGGCCAAAGTACAATGTCTAACCAAATTGCTAACGCAAACCCCGCGCGCGGCTCGCTAGAGCTGGGCCGCCAGCCCGACATTCGCCTCTACCGCGGTAAGCACCCGCAAATCGCCGCCTCCGCCTATATTGATCCCGCCGCCGTCATCATCGGCGACGTCGTCATCGGCGAAGACTCCAGCGTCTGGCCCTGTACGGTGATTCGCGGCGACGTGCACCACATCCGCATCGGCGCGCGCACCAATATTCAGGACGGCTGCGTCCTCCACGTCATGCGCGACGAACACCCGCTCGTCCTCGGCGACGACGTGACCATTGGCCACTCCGTCACACTCCACGGCTGTACCATCGAGTCGCGCTGCCTCGTCGGCATGGGCGCCGTCATTCTGAACGGCGTCCACATCGGTGCCGGCAGCATCGTCGCTGCCGGCACGCTCCTCCTCGAAGGCGCCAAAATCCCCGCGGGCAGCCTGGTCGTAGGCCACCCCGGCAAAGTCAAACGCGCCCTGACCGGCATCGACCAAGCCAGCATCGACGCCTACGCCGCGCGTTACGTCGAATACAAAAACATCTACCGCAGCGAGTCCGGCGCATAATGTTCGCCTCGGTCGCTCCAATCATCACGACTGTCATTCCGAACGGAGCGAGCCGACGATTTTTCTTTCCGATTCGCTCCTGCGAATCGGTCGGCTCGCGCAGAGAGGAATCTCTCTTCTCTTCCCAGCGTTCCAGCAAGGAGAATCACTCTTAGGTTTTTCATGGCGAACAAATCCAAATTTCAAGCCATCCGCGGCACCCGCGACCTGCTCCCTCCCGACACCGCACTCTGGAACCGTGTCGAACAGATCGCCCACGAAGTCTTCACCACCTTCGGCTACGGCGAGATCCGCCCGCCCATCTTTGAGCAGACAGACCTTTTTGCGCGCTCGATAGGCCTTGATACTGACGTCGTTTCAAAGGAAATGTTTTCCTTTGTAGACCAAGGCGTGCCGGGCATGGTGCGGCTGATGTACATGATCACCGAGTGGCCTGATCCAACGAGTGACGACGAACAGTTTTCCGCGTACTGGCGTTCCGTATCTGACTTCATTGTCAGGCTTGAAAAGGGAATGGAAAGAGAGGAACTTCCTCGGTCACCAGGCAATCGACAAGCGTTGGAGGATCTTAGGCAACATCGCGACACGTTGTCTCAAACTTCATTGAAGCGCGACCAAAGCAAACGACTCGCACTGAATTGTGTTCAAGCGATCTATCTCGCTGTTAGGTTGGTTGAATTGGGTGACTATCTCACATTGCGGCCCGAAGCGACCGCCTCGGTCTGTCGCGCATACATCGAACACAACATGCAGCAGCTTCCGCAGCCTGTAAAGCTGTACTACATGGGCGCGATGTTTCGACGCGAACGGCCGCAGAAGGGACGTTACCGCCAGTTCTACCAAATTGGCGCGGAAATACTCGGCGGGCCTGACGCTCCAGCCATCGATGCCGAACTCATCGAAATGTTGGTGACCTTCTTTGACAAATGCGGTCTCCAAGGAACCGAGCTCAGCATCAATTCCATCGGTCACGCCGCCGACAACTGCCGCCGCGGCTACGTTGCGAAGCTCAAAGCCGAACTTGAAAAAGTGAAAGATAAACTCGGTGCCGATTCCCAACGCCGTATCGAGACGAATCCGCTCCGTGTGCTCGACTCAAAACTCGAGCACGAGCAAGCCATCATCGCCACGCTGCCGCGCATCGCCGATCATCTTTGCGATGAGTGCAAAGCGCACTACGCCGCCGTGAAACACGAGCTAGAGCAGCGCGGCGTGATCTACCGCGAAAACTGGCGTCTCGTCCGCGGCCTCGACTACTACATGCGCACCACGTTTGAAATCACTGCGCAGGGCCTCGGCTCGCAAAACGCCGTGTGCGGCGGTGGCCGCTATGACGGCCTCGTCGAACTCCTCGGCGGCCCGCCCACGAAAGGCATCGGCTTCGCCATCGGCGAAGACCGCCTCATCTTGTCGCTGCAAGAAAGTGGAAAGGGCGCCGCGCCACAAGGCCGCGACGTCTACATCGCCTGGATGGGCGAACGCGCCTATGCGACCGCAATCCGCGCAGCCAAAGATCTGCGCAACGCCGGCTTCCGCGTCGAGCTGCCGCCCACCGAACTGAAATTCGGCAAAGCCCTCGAGCGCGCCAGCAAGCTCGGCTCGCGCTTCGCGCTCATCCTCGGCGATAATGAAGTCGCCGACGGCCAGTGGACGCTCAAAAATCTGGCAGATGGCTCGCAGCAGAAACTCACCGAACAAGCTCTGCTAAACTATCTGAAGTCTTTGTAGGTGCGGGTCTTCAGACCCGCTCTTTCTCAGGGAGAAGAGTACGTGTTGGATTTTCTAGGCAATCTGCAACGCACACACTACTGCGGCGCGCTGCGCGCTTCGGACGAAGGCCGCGACGCCATCGTCATGGGTTGGGTCTCCGGCCGCCGCGACCTCGGCAACTTGCTTTTCCTCGACATTCGCGACCGCACCGGCATCGTGCAAGTTGTTTTCAACAAGGAATCGCAGCCGGCCGCGCACGCCAAAGCCGAGCAGGCGCGCAGCGAATTCGTCGTTGCGGTCGAAGGCAAAGTCATCAAGCGGCAAAAAGCGAATCCCGAACTTGCCACCGGCGAGGTCGAGCTGATCGCCACGAAGCTGCACATTTTAAACAACGCCAAAACGCCGCCGTTTCCCATCGAAGACGAAATCAACGCCGCCGAAGAAACGCGCCTGCGCTACCGCTATCTCGACCTGCGCCGGCCCAAGCCGCACCGCAACCTCGCGCTGCGCCACAAAATCGTCCTCGAAATTCGCAAGACCATGGACGAAATGGGATTCCTCGAAGTCGAGACACCCATGCTCACGCGTTCGACGCCCGAAGGCGCGCGCGACTATCTCGTTCCCAGCCGCGTGCATCACGGCCAGTTCTACGCGCTGCCGCAGTCGCCGCAAATCTTCAAGCAAATCCTGATGATCGGCGGGCTCGACCGCTATTTCCAGATCGTGAAATGTTTTCGCGACGAAGATTTGCGCGCCGACCGCCAGCCCGAATTCACGCAGCTCGACGTCGAGATGTCTTTCCCGCGCCAGGAAGATATTTTTCACGTCATCGAAACGGTCATGGTGCGCGCATGCGCCGTCGCGGGCGTCAAAACGCAAGGCCCGTTTCCGCACATGCTTTACAAGGATGCGATTCG
>DATEWL010000147.1:0-4028 GCA_035258025.1 Candidatus Acidiferrum sp.
GATCAGGTAAAACGAAGTTAGGTAACGCACGGCAGGTTTTCGTTGTACAAGTTCGCCGTGACAAAAAAGACAGACAACGAGAAGCGCGCTACAAAAAAGCGGCACGCTGATCTGAATGGCGTGCGTGATCGAAGAATCATAAATCGCGTAGCTTGCCGCACCCAGCGCGACTGCCAGTAGCCGCGCCACAAACCAGCGCGAATAGAACTGACGTTTGGCAAATACCATAGCGAAAGAAAGTAAATAGAGCGCGAGCGGAACGACCCACAAGAGCGGCACTGGCGCGACGTTTTCCGAAAGATGATTCGTCGCCGCGAGCAGCATCATCGAGCCGCAAGCGGAGAGGCTCAGCCATAGAAACTTTGCGGTGAATGTAGGCGGCGATTCTTCGTACGACGATTCGGGCACTATGTGTGCGATCGGATTGTAGCTGCGGCTGATCCAGGCAGAAAGCGCGCTGCACGCGACGAACAGGCCATAGGTTGCGGACCACAGCGCGGCTTGATGGCGAGAAGAAAGATGCGGCTCGATCAGAAACGGAAAACTCAGAAGAGCGAGCAGGGAAGCGAGATTGGAAAGAGCGAAGAGGTGGTACGGCGAACGGCCGGAGGCGCGGCGCGCATACCACGTTTGTAACAGCGGGCTCGTGGCGCTGAGCAGGACAAAAGGAAGTCCGATCGAAAAAGTAAGCAACCCCAGAATGCGCCATGCGGGATCAACTTGCACGTGCGCACGCCAGAACATTTGGGGCGCGATGGGCAGCCACAGCAGGCTGACGAGAAGAAGGCCCAGGTGAAGCACGGATTGGCGTCTTGGCGTGAAGCGGCGAATTGTCGCGTCGGCGTAGAGATAGCCGAGAAGAAGTGCGGATTGAAAAAAGACCAGGCACGTGGCCCAGACTGAGGCGGAGCCTCCGAACCACGGAAGAATTAATTTGGCGATGAGCGGTTCGATCAGGAAAAGAAGAAACGCTCCGAGATAAATCGTGGCGGCAAAGAGAAGACGTGTCCCGGCGGGCCGCGCCGCTTTAGCGTCTAGCTCGTGCGATTCAACTTCGTTCACTTTTAAGCTGGTTGGCGTTGTGTCCACTGTGGGCGCTTAGGCAACTGGTGTTCAGGCGCATACGCTTCTAAAAGAATGCAATGCTCCGCACTTCGCCATGTGCAGTACCATCCGGTGTGAGCTCAAAAATCAATTTTGCTTTCCGGTCTTTCCATTTAGCGCAAGGCGTGGCATTGGAGTTCGAGCCTTGGCCGGCAACCTGAATCTCAAGCTTCCCGATGTCCGCCACATGGAAGAGCATCTGCTCCTTATCCGTAGATAACGTCAGCAAAACCTCAGGTGGTTTCCCGCAAATCAATTCCGTGATTTGTCCTTCTGCCGTTGTAGCGTTCGCGGCGGCAGAGCTGCCTGATTCATCTCCAGAAGGGGCTGCGGGAGCAGCATCCATGGCATCCACGGATTTTGCCCCTCCAGACGAGTTGTAAGCTGCTACTCGCTTCTCAAAACTCGCGGCTATACTGCGATCGCGAGCAGTCGAAGCAACTTTTTGCGCGCGATCGGCGATGGTTTGAGCGTCCGCCGTCTTTCCGTTCGCGAGGGCAGCCCTGCCAAGGTCCACATAGTAGGCCAGGTTGCCGGGTTCGAGTTCAATGGCTCGTTTCGCCTCAACGATAGATTTCGGCTTCGTCTCATCCGCTTCGGTGTAGGCGATGCATAGGAAAGCGTGCGCAGGCGCAAAGTTTGGATCGAATTCAATCGCCTTCTCGAGATCGGCGCGGATGATCGGAGTCGACTCTTTCGAGTAGCCGCTCTTCCGATACACAATCTCTGCTTTGTAATAATACGAAGCGGCATTCTTTGGATCACGCGATATGGCCGCATCGAATTCTTTTTCTGCGTTTTCGTTGTCCGACCGCACATAGTGATAGTAGCCCAATGCTTCATGAAGGGCAGGGAGCTCGTGGTCGGCATCGGCCGCTTCGTGCAAACGGGTGAGGGCTTCGCTCTGACTGCCATTCCGGAGCAGAAAATTTGCCTCTTGCGTCAGAGCTTCAGCCTGAGGGAGCGCGCGCGCCGCAAAGTCTTTCTCGGAAAGGCCGCTCTCGACGGAGATGCGAGCAGAGTAGAAGCTAAATTGGCGCGCGTACATTTCCAACTTATCCGCCAGCCGCTTCAAATCTCCGAAGGATTGTCGTGCCGCTTCTATGGGATCGTCGGTGGATTGCAGCGCGGCGAGGTATTTGTCAAGCAATGCGTCTTTTCTTAAGTCTGGCGACACCATGAAATAGTGAACGATAGCCCAGGATTCGGCGTAGAAGATCCCGGAGTGCTCTCGCGCATTGTAGAGCGGAGAAGAAGCATCGGCGCTGACCAGAGTGGCGACAGGGATGAGCGGTTCTCGCTGCAACACCCGGATGAGATTCGGGTCCGCCATCCCAAAGCTCGCTGTGTGACTGTCAAACTGCGTGTTTCCATAAAACTCCGCGAAGCCTTCATCGAGCCAAAGGGGAAGGCCGCGAAAATTCATCCGCACGATCGAATGAGTGTACTCGTGATAGAGAGTGTGAAACTCATTCGCCGCTGTCGTTGCAACGTCCGTGCGCACGAGCGCGAAATTCATATCGGTGCGGGCCAAAAAAAGGCCGGCGAGTTTCTTGGCATTCGGGTTCGTTCCATAAGCCGGCAAGAAAATCTTTAGCGAGTCTTCGTTGCGCAGGGCGAAGACAATCGTCGGTTTTCCAGAGTCAACACGCGCCTTGGGAAAGACGGTATGAAACAGCGCTCGCATGTTTTCAAATTGTGCAGCTACGCGGCGACCTTCTTTTTCTCCTGCGTTGCTCAGGACAATGAAGTGAGGAGACCGAATTTCAATCCAGTTCTGATTGCGGTCGCTCGCTCGGCTAGGAACCAGAACAAGGAGGAAGCCCAGAAAAATGGGTAAAAGGAGAGTCTTGGGTCCAGTCATATGTTAACTGTGTAGAGGATTGACGGAGGTCTGTCAACTCCGCGGAATCAGGAACGAACGAGGAAGCGGAGATAGTACAGGATTCCGGCGATGGATTTGGCGTCGCGAATTTTATTGCGGCGAATCATCTGTTCGATTTCGCCGTGCGTGAAGGCTTTGCAGGTAATCTTCTCGTCTTCTTCCGGTTCGGCTTCGCCGGGAGTGAGATCTTCGGCGAGAAGAATGTACATGCGCTCTTCGAGAAAACCGGGTGTGGGAAAAATGTCGAGGAAAACATGAAAACGTTTCGCGCGATAGCCTGTTTCTTCGATCAGTTCGCGGGCGGCGGCTCGGCGGGGATTTTCTCCGTTGTCGATGCGGCCGGCGACAAGTTCCCAGAGAAATTGACGCGTGGCGTGGCGATACTGTCGAATCATGACAATGCGGCCATCGGGCAATGCGGGGAGAACTACCACCGACCCTGGGTGCGTAATAACTTCGCGCGTAACGCGTAGCCCGCTCGGCTCGATGATTTCATCGCGGCGAATGCCGAAGACCGGGCCTTTGTAAATGATTTTGCTGCGGAGGATTTTGGCCGTAGTGCGGCTGGCTGCTTTGGGCGGCATAGTGCGTACGTTTTCTCCGGCGATATCATACACTGTAGAGGCCGGGCTTTAGCCCGGCAATGCAGCGAAGAGACGTAGCGCCGGGCTTTAGCCTGGCACTTCTGGGTCGCTAGAACATGCCGATCAATACCATCATCGTGGACGACGAGAAGCCGGCGCGGGAAGAACTCGCGTTTTTGCTGAAGGCGTTTCCCGAAGTCAACATCATCGGGCAAGGGAAGAACGGCGTGGAAGCCGTGGCGTTGATCAAGGAGCACTCGCCCGATCTCGTTTTCCTGGACGTGCAAATGCCGGGGCTCGACGGGTTTGGAGTGCTGAAAAAACTGGTCGAGAGGAAAATGAAAATGCCGCACGTGGTGTTTGCGACGGCGTTCGATCAATACGCGGTGCAAGCGTTTGACGTGAACGCGGTGGACTACGTGCTGAAACCGTTCGACAAGGCGCGCATCGCGAAG
>DATEWL010000148.1:0-11216 GCA_035258025.1 Candidatus Acidiferrum sp.
AAGTGCCGCAAGGCGTGATCTACACTCACCAAAACGTGCTTTCTGGGCTCGCGTTCACGGCGGCGAAATTTTCCGCCACACACGCAGCCACAACCGATGCAGACGTTCTCGCCGCGCTCCACGCTCTCGCCGAAACTTACAAAACGCTCGGCTCCGGCATCCTTTACGAAAAGCCTCCGGATGCTGCGCTGCCACGTGAGTTGTATGCTGCACTCGCCGCATTCCTAAATGAATTTGGGCAGCAAAATAATGGAATAGCCGCCGACCCGCTGGCAAAAGATTCCGAGATTTTCACTCTGCTCGTCTTCCTGTACCGCATGGGTCTGCTGCGCACGAACGGCCGGCCCCGCGCCCGCCGCTACATCGAGTTCCTCCGCGGCCAATTTCCCGCCGCCCCCGAACTTAAGCGCGAGGAATCCCGCATCATCGTCCCCTGACGCGCGCCAAGAAGCAAAATTGTTTCCAATTTGCCGGACATCCCGGAGTCACAATGTGGCGACTCGCATCGAAAAGCCAAGTACCGCCAGTTCAAAATTTGCGCGCGACAGTGCGTAAGTCGCGCGGTACGATACTCTAGAATTAACCGCTTTTAGCTTCGACGCAGCGTAAGCCTCAGCTACAACTCCTAACCCAAGGAGACCTCTCATGATTTCTCAATCCAATATCCTGCCAACAACTCCCATGGGCGCAACTTTGGTAAATGGAGGAGCGACGTTTCGGGCCTGGGGGCCGCGCGCCGCTGCTGTCTACGTCAACGGTACCTTTGGAGGCCAGCTAAGAACCGGCCAGACCGACGACTTGCTCATGGCCAAGGATGCCAAGGGATATTGGACTGGATTTATTCCCGGTGCACAGGACGGCGACCCTTATCATTTTTGGGTCGTCGGCACGAACCCGACGAGCGGCTACAAGCGCGATCCGTATGCGCGAGAAATGGCGGAGGACGCTCCGTTCCCGAGGTGTAGCTGCCTGATTCGTTCGGCGACAGCGTACCCCTGGCACGACGCGACGTTTGTCACGCCAGACTTTTCCAACATGATCGCGTACCAGCTGCATGTAGGAACTTACGCCCCGAGTGCGCCAGGTGTGGCATCCACTTTTCTCGATGTGATCGGAAAGATCGAATACCTCGCGGCGCTCGGCGTGAATGTGCTTCAGCCACTGCCCATCGACGAGCTCGAAACCGATCCCTCCATGGGCTACAACGGCGCGGACTACTTCTCTCCGGACTTTCCCTACGTCGTAACCGGGCAGGCTGCGCTGTCCGGATACCTTACGACCATAAATCGCCTGCTTGCTGCAAAAGGATTTTCTCCGCTGGCGCTCAGCGACATCATTCCGGGACCGGCGCAACTCAAAGCCATGGTCGACCTCTGCCACCTCTACGGCATCGCGGTGGCCTTTGACGTGGTCTACAACCACGCCGGCGGATTTCAGGGCGATGATCAAAGCCTCTATTTTTGGGATCGCGCTGCCGATACCAGCGACAACAATCAAAGTCTCTACTTCACGAACCAGGGACTCGCGGGCGGGCTATCCTTCGCGCTCTGGAATGCCGACGTTCGCGAGTTCATCATTAATAGCGCCAGCTACTATATCGAGGAATTCCACGTAGATGGGTTTCGCTACGACGAAATCAGCGCACTGCTCTCCATGAATCAGGGCTCCGGCTGGAGCTTTTGCGGGAGCCTCACCGACACGCTTCGTTTTCTTAAGCCGCGCCTCCTGCAAAATGCCGAGTATTGGCCCGGCGAATATACCCAGCCACGCTCGTCCATCGTGGCCCCGACAAGCAGCGGCGGCACGGGGTTCGACGTCCTGCAACACGATGGCTTGCGCGGGGCCATCCGCACTGCCGTTCAGCAAGCGTCACAAGGACAAAGTGTCGCAGTCGACTTCGACGCCATAGCTGCCAATCTCTTCCCTTCAGACCTACCGCACGCATGGCAGGCCGTCACCTGCGTCGAGAACCACGACCTCGTAGACGTAGGCCGCGACTTGCGCCTACCGGCTCTGGCGGACGGCTCGAACCATCGCTCCTGGTACGCGCGCAGCCGCTCGCGATTTGCGACGGGACTTCTGCTGACTGCACCAGGAATCCCGCAACTTTTCATGGGCCAGGAGTTTCTCGAAAACAAGCAATGGAACTGTGATCCCGCAGACTCGGCCCATCTGATTGGGTGGAGCGGCCTCAATACCGGAAGCGACAAGGCGATGGTGGATCATTTGCGCTTCACGCAAGAGCTCATCCGGGTGCGCTGGAATCTGCCTGCTCTGCGCGGCGAAAACGTAAACGCCTTCCATGTCCACGACCAAAACCGTGTCCTCGGCTTTCACAGATGGCTTGATGGCACAGGAGACGACGTAATCGTAGTTGCGACTCTCTCCGAAACGACGTGGTACAACTACGCGATTGGATTCCCCTATCCCGGGCCGTGGAGCGAAGTGTTCAACAGTGACGTCTACGATAATTGGGTCAATCCCGAAGTAGCGGGTAACGGCGGACGAATTTCTGCTTCCGGCGGCCCGCTGCACGGATTCCAAGCTTCTGCCAATGTAGTGATCCCCGCAAATGGCGTGGTGATCTTCACTCGCGCGGCGTGAGTGCCTCACGATCGAGTGTCTCCATAGCAGAGTCAGCCACTCGGGCCGACTCCACCCATCAGTATCGGCTTCACGAGGTCCACTGCTACGGAAACAAACTCCTCGGCAGAAACGTGGTCCGGGGTGTCTACCCATTGTTTCGCTGCGCCGTAAATGGCCCAGCTTGCCGTAGCGGCGACCAGTTCCTCAGATATGCGGCGCTCTGTCGGATGAGAACGAAACCCGCAGAGCAACATCTGGCGGATCTGGTCGATAACCGTGGCCTGTACAAACGGCTCGAATTGGTGCTGCTTGGATGAGAAAGACTTTTGTACTTCGGTAAGATAGTCGGAGACCCCAAGGATAATCGCCTTAAATGCCGAGGAGCACGTGCCGTCAAAGCTCACATTTCTTTGGGCCAACAACTGAAGGAAGCTTACCCGGATAAGTTCTTCAAGGAGTTTGAACTTGTCGGGATAGTGGGCATAGAAGGTCGCCCGGTTCAGTGTGGCCGCCTCCGTGATGTCCTGGATCGTGATCTTGTCGAACTCTTTTTGCTCCAGCAGCCGCCGTAGGGCGTCCTGTAAGAGTTGACGTGTCCTCCGAATCCTCGGATCTAGCCGTTCGCACCCGCTTTCCAACATCTAGTCTCCCCAAGCCCATTATAGCAGACGTCCTTGGACGTTGACTACACGACAGATGTCGTGTTATTGTATGCAACGTATGTCGCTTAAACATCATCTGATGATTAAGGAGATTCTACCGATGGCTACTCTACTCAAACTTGACTCTAGCCCTATGGGCGAGCGTTCCATATCCCGCAAGCTAACAGATCGATTCGCCGTTTCCTGGCTGAAGGCCCATCCCGGCGGCATTGTCATCACGCGAGACCTAGCTGCATTATCCCTTCCAGTCGTGCACGGCTCCTGGGTCGGCGCAGCACACACGCCTGAGGAATCCCTCACTCCGGAGCAGAAAAAGTTGCTGGCTGTCTCTGATGCGCTCATCGCCGAGCTGCAACAGGCGGATGAATACGTACTCGGCGTTCCCATGCACAATTTCAGTATCCCTTCCACCCTCAAGCTCTGGATCGACCAGGTGGTCCGCGCGGGCAAGACTTTCTCGTACTCGTCCTCTGGCCCAACTGGGTTGCTGACCGGCAAGAAGGCGACGCTGCTTATCGCGAGTGGCGGCACTTACGACCCGGGCACTGCTCTTGCCTCTTTGAACTTTGTGACTCCCTATCTGCGAACAGTATTTGGCTTTATCGGCATAACGGACTTAACCGTCATCGCCGCGGAAGGCACCGCCCAGTTGATGACCGGCAAAGTAGATCCGCAATCCTTCTTGGCGCCCTTTCTTGAGAAGGTACAAACCCACGCCAGTCTCTGAGCACGTCAATTCACGCACAAGGAGAATCATATGAAAATCGCATCGCTAATCGCTCGTATACTCCTGGGCCTCGTCTTCCTGGTCTTCGGCTTGAATGGCTTCCTTCACTTTATTCCGATGCCGCCTCCGACAGGCGTCGCCGGTCAATTCTTTGGCGCCATATTCACTTCCCACTACTGGGTGGTTATTTTCGGCGTTCAGACCCTCGGCGGCCTGCTACTTTTGGCAAACCGTTTTGTGCCTCTCGCGCTGGTGCTTCTTGGTCCGGTGATTGTGAACATCTTTTTCTTTCACGCTCTAATGGCGCCAGCAGGACTTCCTCTGGCGATTGTGGTCGTTTTGCTTTGGGCACTTCTTGCCGTGCGCAACAAGCAGCACCTCGCCGGAATTTTTATTTAGCGCGTGGAGTAGCTTCTCGCCTTGCGTCTGGCGAAAATTGCGAACTTGGTTCAGCGGGAATCTGGAAAAGCCAACCTCCTTTGGACGTAACAAGCTTCGCCTCGGAATCTGTTGGTTCAAGACCGGGTCCGCCGAGCACATCTCCCGCATCCGGGAGATGGTCCACATCCTCGAACGCAACGACGCCCACGTGAAGAAAATCAGAACAGACAAACCCGGGTACGTGATCTACGAAGAGGAATGGCAAGAGGTAGCCGAACCCTTGCGCAATGGCACAATGCCGAGAAAGCAAGGAATCCAACTCGACCGCTATCGCCGCTGAAGCTGATTGTTCCCGGATGACGGAGCACTGGAAGCAATCTACATGCCTTATAGCTCAGCTTTAAGAGACAGGCTAGATATGCAAGGTTCTAGCCCGCAGCGCACGACCGCATCCCGTGCAACTCCGTGGTGACCGTCGCGGCGTCCCAACCCAGCTTCATTTGGGAGCATGGCGTTGTGCGCTGAGTGTCGCGCTGGGGGCGCGAATCGAAGCCGTACTTTTGTTTTAGGCGCGCGACGCGTTCGGCGATCTGCTTTCGGTACTTTTCGGGGGCGTAGGCCTCTTTTGTATACCACTCCTCGTATTGTTTTGTGAGGCGGGGAAATTTCTCCCGAATGAACGGCAAAAATTGCTTGGCGGAAGACGGCATTAGAAAGAGGACCCCGGAAAAAAACCACTGAGCGCCTGCTTTGTGAGCGGCTTCTGCTACCGCTTCGAGCTCACCCTCGCGGTCGGTGATGCCAGGGATTAGTGGGGAGGCTGACACTCCTACGCGAAGGCCGGCTTCGCGCAACTGGCGCACGGCAGCAATTCGCAAGTCTGGTCGCGGCGCGCGCGGTTCGAGCAATCGCGCCAGCCGGGCGCGAAGCGTGGTGATAGTGATGTTCAGAGAAAGCTCAGAACGCTCGGCAATCTTCTTGAACAGATCGATGTCGCGCACGATCTGGTTCGATTTGGTGATCACTGAAATGCTAAGCCCCTCGCGCTTGGACAATTCTTCGAGGCACGCGCGGGTCACTCCATATTCGCGCTCGGCGGGTTGATAGGGATCCGTTGCCGTCCCAATCGCGATGTGTTCAGGTTTTTCGCCGCCCGAGCTTTCTGATGCGTAGGAATATTTGTGTGCTACGTCATAGGCCAGAAGCGGCGCTGCATCCTTTTTCACAAAGATTTTTCGCTCGAATTCGCCACCATCCAGCTCCATGTACTCGTGGGTGTAGCGGGCATAGCAGTAGAGGCAACCGAACTCGCATCCGCGGTAGGGATTGATCGTCCAATCGAACGGTACGCGCGCCGAGTCGCACCGGTTCAGTATCGACTTCACCGGCAGCAGAAAATACTCCGGCCGCTCGGCGGACTTGCGGTGGCTCTCCGCGGGGGGAGAACATGCTGCGAGGCGGGCAATGCCCACCAGCGGTACGGCCGCATCTTGGGTCCGGTGATCCGCGCGGCTTTGAAAGCCGTGCGGGACCGCCTCTCGCGAGGTCGGCGGGGGGCAATCCGCCGTGGTGTAACCCGAAGTGCTGCCGCCTAAGCCGGCGCCCGCCGCAGTCTCCACCTTGTCGATGACTTTGTCTTGGACAGTGTGGATTCCGCCTGGCGAATCACCGGCCCTTGGTGTTGGGCTTGTCGCATAGGGGCTAACAGGAAAGAGAGTTGCCGTGGATTGTCTTGCGTGGCGGCGTCGGATACCAAAGGTCCTAGCCGTGGAGGAAAGAACTGGAGACATAGCCCACCTCGAAGCACGGCCAAGTATTTCGCCTTTTGTTCGCTATGTCAAGTCATTTTCGCTTTTTGTTCGTTCGTATTTGCATGCGAAGAGCCATTGGTACACCCTACTCACACCGTCCCTTTGTCCAGATTGTGCGCTGCTACGCCTCAAGGTATCCTGCTTGTTCGGGAGGATCTGCGTGCGACAGTCCCCACTAGCACGGTTGCTTTTTGGTGCGTCTGCGGTCCTTTTCTCGGCCTATATGTGTTCTGGTCAATCTCCGCAACCACCCCAACCTCCAGCGCAACAGCCTCCCAAGCAACAGTCTCCGCAGCCAGCCCCCCAACAGGCTGGCCAATCAGCCCAAACTAAAAAGCCTGCCGCCGGACCACCCGCTCCTCAATCCACGCATTACCCCATCCTGCTGCTAGTTCAAGGTAACGACCAATCCTGGAGCCTTCGTATCGGCCTTAGGGGGCCGGAGCGGTTGGACCGGAACGGTTATCCCCCGATCCCGCTGGAACCGGCCGACGTAGTCCGCGAAGGCGCTACCGATTCCTGGACTTACCACGCGAAGGATTTTCAGACGGGCGCCGCGGTTTCGGTCCATCTAACCCGTGAAGCCTGCACCGACCCAGTTTCAACAGCCAAGTTCGCATTCACCGCCACCTTCGAGCATGCCCAAATCGGCTCGGCGCAGGGCTGCGCGCGAGTGGCCACGGAGCTCTTCCCCAAGATCAACAATCAGCCCACGGATGACGATGACGACGCCAAAGACAAGCCTGCTCCTCCGACGATCACGCACTTCAAGGCGCCCGTTGCGGTGGCGTATATCAATACCGCAGGCAAGCTGATTCTCAAACGCGGCACCGTCGCCCGGACGGTTCCAGGAAAAGGCGGCTACCAGCCAGATCTCTCT
This sequence comes from Candidatus Acidiferrum sp., assembly GCA_035258025.1. Classification (GTDB taxonomy): domain Bacteria; phylum Acidobacteriota; class Terriglobia; order Acidiferrales; family UBA7541; genus Acidiferrum. The sequence goes on from DATEWL010000148.1 coordinate 7,048, forward strand.
CATGATGGAAAGCGGCTACTGCACACGACGGATGAAAAGGGCAACGAGAAGAACGACGAAAAAGCGGGCGAACAAACGATTTCGCTCTATGACTGGGGGACAGGTAAGTCAACAGAGTTGCTCAAGGGCTCGGTCCAGCAGGCGTTCTGGTCGCCTGACGACACGCGCATTGCTTTCTTGAAATTTGACGGCGCCAAATGGCAGGTTTGGACGATGCCAGCGGATGCCCCGGAAAAAGCTACTCTCGTCTATCCGGGCGAAGCCATTAGCTTTCAAGGCTGGGCTGATGCGCAAACGCTGGTCGCAGGCGACCTGCAAACTCTCTCTTGGATTGGGGATGACGGAACCTTGAAGCAAACACTTTCCAGTGCGGACTTGTATGGCAAGGACCAATTCAATTTGTCCAGCGCCAATACCGTGCGCGTTCACCCGCTCAACCCGGATTTGCTACTCGTTTCCGCCGAAATGGTGCCTGCGGCCGCGGTAGCCTACTTGAAGAATGCCCAAGCTACGAATAAGGATGCCGCTAAGAATGCCGGGCCGCCCCCGGCACAAGCCTTTTTTCTCTACGAGATCAAATCCAAACGCCGCGTCCTTCTCAGTCCACCAAACTTGACGTCTTCTTTCGCCGAGTGGTCTCGCGACGGCCTTCAGATCTTTTTCACAGGGCGCGATCCGTCAGGCAAAACGATGACAATCTACAAGATGTTCTGGGACGGTACCAGCCAGCTCAGAGTGCAAGACGGGTACGACCTTGTGATTGGCCAATAGTCTCGTCCAGCAGATTCCTGCGCTAGAATGGTTTGTATGTTCATGCCTGCATTCCGCTTGTCGGTCATTCTGTTCGCTATCACCGCCCCAGCGTCACTCGTTCTGCAGGATCGCTTTCTGAGCGCACAGGAATTCCCTCCAGCTCAATCACCGACGGCACCGCAGTCTCAACCCCCACCGCAAACTCCTGCTACGCCGCCTCGTGCGATATCCCGCTCGCCAATACACTTCGCTTTACCGCGGCGCGAATATCTTTGCGCTGGCGGCGGCAGAATCGTGATTCTGGTTGAAACCAAGGCTGCGCGGCTAACCCTGAACGGGCGGATCTACAATATGAAGCAGGTTGAAACCGACTCCGGCACAAAATACGCGGAGGGCACGGTGGTCTGGTCGAGTAGCGGCGAAGAGAGCTTCCTCGTGGACAACGCCGACTCCTCGCACCCGAAGATGCTGGCTGAGGAGTGCCACCTGCAAAGTTCGTACCCGCCTGCCGCCCACGCCGCCGGCTCAATAAACGGCACGGCAACCTTCGGGAGTACTCCCACCCTGCCCGCAGATGCCGTCCTGATTGTGCAACTTAGGGATCCCAGCCATGACGCGGATGATCCCGCTGCCGTTCTCGCGGAGGAAAGAATGCCGATTGGCGGACGCAAAGCCCCGATATTGTTTGCGTTGAAGTTTGACCCGTCAAAAGCCACGGCCAAAGTTCCGTTTGCGGTTTCTGCCAGCATCATGGGGCACGGAAAGCTCCTTTTCGTTCTCGTCAAAGCTGCGACTATCCCCGATATTGCCAATCCTGCTCCAGTTCATCTCGCTCTATCGCGGGCAACCTCGAAGAAGGGTCAAACACCGGCCTCTCCGGTTCCAGAAGCCCCGCCACACCTTTAGGACTGATTTAGTCCGGCATTGGCCGATACGCGGCAGGCCATTGCTTGTCTGACCGGGGGTCTCCTGCCTGTTGCTATACTTATTTGATGGCGACCCCTACTCCTGTGCAACCGCAGCAGGTCGGCATTCTTATCCTGGATGACGACGACAACAACCAGGGTGCCTTGCGTCAAATCCTTGATTCGGAGGGCTGGCGCGTCCGCTTGGTGCAAGACCCCAAGCTCCTTCTGACAGAGCTCAAGTCCGGCGAATGGTCTCTGGTTATCGCCAACATCGCGTTGGCCGGCACGGACACTCCGATTTTCATCACTCTGCGCGAACTTGCCGGCGTTTCTCATGAAGAGGGGGGGCGCATACGTGCCCTTTATCTGGTGCCGGAAATGGCCGGCAGCCAGTACGTCCCGGCGCTGGAGCTGGCCAGAGCGCCTTACGTGGTGAGGCCTTTCCATCTGCACGATTTTCTCGAGAAAGTCAGCGACCTGCTTGTGGAAGTGAAAGCGATCGAAGGACCCATTCGCCAGGTGCGCCACGAGTTTGGCGCCATACGCAAGAAGAAGAAGATGGCCGGGCGTTCTAACTCTATGTTTGCATCGCGCGATTCCTATTCCTACAGCGACGAAGAAATCGCCGAGTACGAAAAACAGGAAAGCGAAGCTTCCAAAAACAGCAGAAGCAAGCCTCGCACCAACCTTGGCGGCACCGACCGCTAGCCCTCGTGCATTTGAGGAAGTTTCCCTCCATTAACCTTAACTCGCATCCGTTCCGCTTGTTCGCAACTTACAAAAATTCTGCGCAATCATGACTTGGTTGGCAGCGGCACAAACCAATCTTGGCTGTGCGCCCGTTTTGCCAGGACTGCAAAAGCGCACAGGCAGGAGCGCCTGTGCTACCAGAAGCGCGCCTTGCTTGACTTCTGCGGCATGCAAGGGCGATGCTACCGCGTCCCAACTGTCGAATACGAACTTGGCGATTGGCCAACATCAACGAGGAACCGAATGCGATTGCGAGCAACAGTAATTTATCCCGTGTTTCGATTTGCTTTGCTGGCGGCTTTTGCCGGGTGCTTGATGTTTCCATCTGCCGCGCAACAAACCAATTCCGCGGACCGGCGGGTTCTTACCGCTGATGATTACAAACATGCCGAAAAATTCATGGCGTACAACGTGCGGCCGCTCGTGTTCCATGACGTGCGAGGCAAATGGCTGCCTGAGGATCGCTATCTGTTCCGCGACACGGGACCGGTTGGCAGCGAGTTCGTGATCTTCGACGCGGCGCGCGGTTCGCGCCAGCCGGCATTTGACCAGGCCAAAATTGCTGCTGCCCTTTCCGCGGCAGCCGGGGCTTCGTACAACGCGGCGCACCTACCGTTTATGACGTTCGAATTTTCTGCCGACGGAAAATCCATTTCCTTTCATTTGAAGGGCCAGCAGTGGACCTGCGACTTACAAGGAAGTAAATGCGCCGCCGAACCCAAGCCCGCAAAGACCGCGGCCGAACGTCCTGAAGAAGAGATTTCGCCCGACGGCAAGAGCGCGGCGTTCATTCGCGATTACAACCTCTGGCTGCGCGATGTCGCAACCAACCAGGAGACTCAGCTCACAACCGACGGCGTGAAGGACTTCGGCTATGCCACGGACAACGCTGGATGGATCCACAGCGACCGACCGATTCTGCTGTGGTCGCCCGACTCCAAGAAAATCGCGACGTTTCAGCAGGATCAGCGCGGGGTCGGTGAGATGTATCTTGTTGAAACGAAAGTCGGCCATCCGGTGCTTCAATCGTGGAAGTATCCGCTGCCGGGCGATGACGTGGTGACTACCATTCAGCGTGTGGTGATTGATCTGGATGGGCACAAAGTGATTCGTTTGCAGCTTCCTCCCGATCAGCATCGGACGACTCTCTGCGACGACGTCGAATGCCGCGGCAGCGACTGGGATGACGTTGAGTGGAGTGCTGACGCGACCCATCTCGCATTCGTTTCAACCTCGCGCGACCACAAGCATGAGCAATTTCGTGTGGCCGATGCCGCGACCGGGGCCGTGCGCGACGTTCTCGGGGAAACCGCTGCTACGCAATACGAATCCGGCTGGGGCCGCGTGAACTGGCGCTACCTGCCAAGCTCCAACGAGGTCATTTGGTTTTCCGAGCGCGAGAATTGGGGCCACTTGTATCTTTACGATCTCGCAACGGGCAAGCTGAAAAACCAAATCACTTCCGGCGATTGGGTCGTCACGCAACTCCTGCGCGTCGACGAAAAAAATCGCGCGCTCTATTTTCTGGGTCTCGGACGCGAGAAAGGCGAGAACCCTTATTTCGCGCATCTTTATCGAATTGGATTCGACGGCAAGAATCTCACTTTGCTGACTCTCGAAAGTGGAAACCATGAAGTCAGCTTCTCAACTTCGGGCCGCTATTTCTTTGATAGCTATTCTAAACCTGATGTGCCTGCCGTGGCGGTGGTGCGCGACGACGCGGGGAAATTGATCTCAACCCTTGCGAAGACGGACATC